>JANRJG010000032.1 GCA_033875315.1 Candidatus Methylacidiphilales bacterium | reverse complement strand
AGCAGCGCGCCGACCGCCAGCACGTCGCTGCCGAACATGATGGCGTCGGTTTCGGGCAGCTCGGTCATGATCTTTTCGAGCGCCGCCATGCCGTCATTGATCGACTGGTTGCCCTCGACCGAGACCGTCATGTCGGGCTGGCGCCCGAGGCCCTCGACGAAACCGCCGATCCGCTGCGTGCCGCGACCCTGGGTGCGGCCGGCATAGACCACTGTCCTGTAGCCGCGCTCCCTGAAGTGCTCGCCGAGGAGCCGTCCGCCCTCTGAATTGGAAAAGCCCACCAGCATGTCGATGGGATCGGGCCGGTAGTCCCACATTTCCATCACCGGCATGTCCATCGCCATCAACTGGTCGCGCGCCGCATCCGACTGAACCAGCCCGGTGAACATCATGGCGGCCGGCCGGAACGGCAGCACCTCGGCCAGCATGTCCTCCTGCGTCTCTTCCGAGTAGCCAGTCTGCGCCATCAGCATGTGATAGCGGCTGCCCTCGAGCGCCGCCGCGCAGCCCTGGATGGCGAGCGCAAAATGCGGATTGGCGAGATTGGAGACAAAGGCCGAAATGATGGTCGATCGGCCCGAGCGCAGGCTGGAGGCAAAGCGGTTGACCACATAGCCGGTCTTGGCGACGGCGGCCTCGACCTTCTTGCGGGTCTCTTCCTTGACCTTTTCGGGATTACTGAGGGCGCGCGATACGGTGATCGGCGAGACGCCCGCTTCACGCGCAACGTCTTCCACACGCACCATGCGGTGCGCGGGTTTCCTGCTAATGTCTACCAACTCCAGCCCCCCGACTTGTGGGCCAGATTAGCAAGGTTTTACTAAACGGAAAACCGCCAATACCGGCCCGTTGGCATCCCCTCTTCGATGCGGATCACTTCATTCCACTTGGCCGTCCGCTCCGACCGCGCCATCGAGCCCACCTTGATCTGGTCCGACCCCAGGCCGACGGCGAGATGGCTCAATGTCACGTCTTCGCTCTCCCCCGAGCGACCCGACTGAATGGTGTTCCAGCCCAGCGTCCGTGCCGCGTTCGAGGCCGCGATCAGCTCGGAAATCGTGCCGCACTGGTTGGCCTTGAGCAGCACGGAGTTGCAGGCCTTGATCGAGGCCGCGTGGGCGATGCGCTCGGCGCTGGTGGTGAGATAGTCGTCGCCGATGATCTGGATGCGCTTGCCGAGCTTTGCCGTGATGGCGGTGAACCCGGCATCGTCGTCCTCGGCCAGCGGATCTTCGAGCGAGACGATCGGGTATGTCTCGACCCAGCCGGCGAGGAGGTCGATCATGCCGGCGGTGTCGAGCTTTTTGCCGTCCAGCGCAAGCACATAGGCACCATCGGCGAAGAACGAGCTGGCGGCAACGTCGAGCGCGATGCCGATATCGACGCCGGGCTTGAACCCGGCATCCTGGATGGCGCGGGTGAGAAGATCGAGCCCGTCCTCGTTGGCGGTGAAATCCGGCCAGACCCCGCCCTCGTCCGCTACGCCATTGAGCTTGCCGGCTTTCTTCATCGCCGACGCAGCCGCGAGATAGACCTCGGCAGTCCACTCGGCGGCCTCAGCGAAGCTTTTGGCGCCGAGCGAGAGGATCAGGAAGTCCTGGATGTCGATGCGGTTGCCGGCATGGCGGCCGCCACCGAAAATCTGGATCATCGGCGCCGGGATCGGTGCGTCGGCAACGCCGGCGAGGCCCCTAAGATGCTGCCAGAGCGGCACTTTCCTTGATGCGGCGGCGGCCCAGGCGACGGCCTGCGAGGTGGCGACGATGGCATTGCCGCCCAACCGCTCCTTCTGTGGCGTGCCGTCGAGATGGACCAGAGCGGCGTCGATGGCGGACTGGTCGGCCGCGTCCATCCCCTTGAGAGTGCTGGCGATTTCGCCATTGACCGCGGCAAGGGCGGCGTTGACGCCGAAGCCGCCGAGGCGCTTGCCGCCGTCGCGTTTGTCGAGGGCCTCGCGCCGGCCCATGGAGGCGCCGGAGGGGGCGATGGAACGGCCGATGCTGCCATCGGCGAGCGTGATTTCCACCTCGACCGTGGGGCGTCCGCGCGAATCCCAGACCTGCCGGCCACGCACTGAACCGATGGCCGTCATCCGCGGCAAACTCCTTGAATTACATCGACAATCGTCACCGGCGCCTGCCGGATCATCGGGATGGCGATATCGCGCACCCGCTGGCGGTTGGGCTCGCTGAGGTACTCGACCGGCGACTTGCCATCGACCCGCGCGAGGAGGAGGCAGGGCAGCAAAGCGGCCGTCCGCCGTTCGAGATCGGCACGGAGATCGGCCGGGAACAGCCCGAGCCAGGCGTCGGCGAAAACCTGCGCCTGCCCCAAAAGCGCCATGCCGATGACCGGCACATGAACGGCTTTCAGCAGCAGATGATTGAGACAAAACGCGCCATCGAAGGCCGGATCGCCAAACCACGCACATTCTGCATCGAGCAGCACCGGATGACCGTCGCGTTTGCCGACGAGAATATTCTTGGGGCTGACATCGCCATGCACCAGCGCCAGCTTGGTGGTGGCCGTCGTCCTGAGCACAGCGAGTATCTTGTCGGCGACGTCCGGATGCCGGCCGGCGGTGAAACGCAGGTAGGGGTCGAGCCGTAGCGCGTCGATCAGATGGTCCGTCGGGAACTCGGCTGTGACTGCAGGATCGCGCAGCGTCGCCACATGGATGCGGCCGAGCGCCGTCGCCACCCGCACCGGAACGTTCGGATCGGCCCGGCCGGCGAGGAGCTCGGATTTCCAGAGCACGTAGTCGTCGGCCGGCAGGTAATCGAGCAGTGCAATGCCGCGGGACCGGTCTTCGGCCAGCACATTAGGGGCGGCGCCGGGGACGATGGCGGCGGCGCGGCGGAGCCAGGCGACTTCATAGTGGTTTCGTTCGAGCGGCGCCTGCCAGTCGCTGGCGACCTTGAGCTTTTTGAGCGCCCGCTTGGCGCAGGCGAGGCGACCGTCGGCCAGTGTAATGCGGACGATGTCGGACGACACGCCGCCGGTCAGCGGCTCGACCGTGAACCCGGCGTCGGGCAGGCCCGCCGCGCGCAGCATCGCGGGAAGCACGGCTTCCCAGCTCTCCTCCGTCATGCCACCCCCCTCGGGCATGTCTACCGCATGGACTGGATGGGGACAACGTTACCATCGGCGGGCCCATGCGCCCTTCAATTTGCCTAAGCTGCCAGTTTGCCGACGGCTTGCCAAGCAGGCGCGCGAGGTGATTGTCTCGACCGCAAAAGGGATTGGGAGACTTTCGTGGGACGGCTCGACAACAAGATCGCATTCATGACGGCTTCGGCAGCCGGTATCGGCGGCGCCACGGCGCTGGGCTTTGCCCGCGATGGCGCCAGGGTCATCGCCACCGACCGCGACCCGGTCGCCATCAACAGGCTGCAGACCGAGCTCGATGCGATCGGGCCCGGTCACGAGGCCTATGTGCTCAACGTCACCGATCATGCGGCGCTCAGGGGCGCAGCGGCGCGCCACAAGGGCGTCAACGTGCTCTTCAACTGCGCCGGCTGGGTGCACCAGGGCAAGCTCGAGAACACCGCGCTCGAAGACTGGCAGCGGAGCTTCGACATCAACGTGACGCCGATGTTCGTGCTCACCCAGGCTTTCTTGCCCGCCTTCATCAAGCAGGGCGGCGCCTCGATCATCAACATCGCCTCGGTGGCATCCTCGCTGAAGGGCGTGCCCAACCGCATCAGCTACATGTCCACCAAGGCGGCGGTGATCGGGCTGACCAAATCGATTGCCTTCGACTACATGCCGCACGGCATCCGGGCCAACGCCATCTGCCCGGGCAGCGTGGATTCGCCATCGCTGCATGAACGCGCCAATGCGCTGGGCGACCATGACGAAGTGTGGAAGACCTTCATCGCCCGCCAGCCCATGGGCCGCATGGCGCAACCGGCCGAAATCGCCAACCTCGCCGTCTACCTCGCCAGCGACGAAAGCGCCTATGCAACCGGCGCCAACTTCATCGCCGACGGGGGGATTACGCTTTAGGTCTCAGAGCGCCACGCCCTCGTGGTTCGACAGGCTCACCATGAGGGCTACTGGGATATCTGTGAGAACCTCATGGTGAGCTCGTCGATCCACGAGGTTCGGACTGCACTGCCGCCAGTCGATTCCAGGTAATCGAAAACTCCACTTTCAAGCCGCGTAAGAATGCCTATTTGGTAGGCAGGGCGGGAAAGGAAACATCCTTCCAAGTCGGCGCCAAGTGGTTGAAACCCGCAGATTTCCGGCGCATTTCTCCCGCCAATGCAGGCGCTCGGCGCCCGCCGAACAAGGAGAAAAAGATGAAGATCGCAAAGACGTTGCTGGCTGCCCTCGGCCTCGTGGCCCTCGCAAGCCCCGTCATGGCGCAGTCGGCCCTGGCCGACCTCAAGGCGGCCGGCGCGCTGCGCATCGGCACCGAGGGCACCTATGCGCCCTTCACCTTCCGCGACGAGAGCAACACGCTCGTGGGTTTCGACGTGGAAATCGGCCGCGAGATCGCTAAGCGTCTCGGCGTCGAAGCCGAGTTCGTCGAAGGCCCGTGGGATGGCCTGATCGCCGGCGTCGATGCCAACCGCTATGACGTGGTCATCAACCAGGTCGGCATTACCGAAGCCCGCAAGGAGAAGTACGATTTCTCCGACCCCTACATTGCCTCAAAGGCCGTGCTGATCGTCAAGGGCGACAACGACACCATCAAGGATTTCCCTGATCTCGCCGGCAAGAAGGCGGCCCAGACCCTCACCAGCAACTTTGGCAAGCTCGCCGAGGAGAACGGCGCCGAGCTGGTCGGCACCGATGGCTTCGACCAGTCGATTGCCCTGGTGATCCAGGGCCGCGCCGACGCCACCATCAATGACAGCTTGTCGTTCTACGACTTCAAGACACGGCAGCCGGATGCGAACGTGAAGATCGCCGCCACCCAGGCGAATGCCGATTTTTCGGGCGTGCTGATCGGCAAGGGCAAGCAGGACCTGCTCGACGCCATCAACGCCGCGCTCACCGAAATCAAGTCGGACGGCACCTATTCGGCCATTTCGCAGAAGTATTTCGGCGCCGACGTCAGCCAGTAGCGCTGGATCGACGGATAGTTAGAATGAACCGGCCGGATCTTCCGGCCGGTTTTTGTTTACCCCAGTTCCTGTTGCCCAAGGAGTGACATGCCGCCGACCTGGCTCACCCTGATGCTCGAGTCGCTGCCCTCGCTGCTCTGGGCCTGCGTGCAGTTTACCGTGCCGCTGACGCTGCTCTCGTTCGCCTTCGGCCTGGCGGTCGGCTTCGGGGCGGCGCTGATCCGGCTCTTCGGGCCCAAGCCCTTGGTGCTGGTGATCCGCTTTTATGTCTGGATCATCCGCGGCACCCCGCTCCTGGTGCAGCTCTTCCTCATCTTTTACGGCCTGCCGAGCGCCGGCATCGTACTCGACGCCTTTCCGGCGGCGCTGATCGGCTTCACCCTCAATATCGGCGCCTATACGTCCGAGATCATCCGCGCGGTGCTGGCCTCTGTCCCCAAGGGCCAGTGGGAAGCGGCCTATTCGATCGGCATGACCTGGGCGCAGGCAATGCGCCGGGCCATCCTGCCGCAGGCGAGCCGCGTGGCAGTACCGCCGCTGTCCAACACCTTCATTTCGCTGGTGAAGGACACCTCGCTGGCCGCCGCCATCACGGTGCCGGAACTGTTCCGCGCCGGCCAGCGCATCGTCGCCACCACCTATGAGCCGCTGATCCTCTATATAGAGGTGGCGCTGATCTATCTGGTGGTCAGCTCGGTACTGTCGACCCTGCAGGGCCGGCTCGAAAAACGGTTGAGCCGTTATGGCGGCTATCTGGAGGCCGGCTCATGATCGGCCTCGACGGCATTGTGAAAAGTTTCGCCGACGTGCAGGTGCTCAAGGGCGTCAGCGTCGCCGTGACCGAGGGCACGGTAACGGCGCTGGTCGGCCCATCGGGCAGCGGCAAGAGCACCCTGCTCCGCTGCGTGAACCTCCTCGAAATCCCGCAATCGGGCCGCGTCACCGTGGCCGATGCCAGCATCAGCTTTGCCCCCGGCACAAAACCCACCCGCGACGCCATCCTTACCCTCCGACGAAAAACCGGCATGGTGTTCCAGAATTTCCAGCTCTTCCCGCATCTGACGGTTTTGGAAAACGTCATGGAGGGGCTGGTGACGGTGCTGCGCTGGCCCAGGGACAAGGCCCGCGGCCGCGCCCTTGAACTGCTCGACAAGGTGGGCATGCTGGCCAAGGCCGACGCCTGGCCGGCCAATCTCTCGGGCGGCCAGCAGCAGCGCATCGCGATTGCGCGGGCGCTCGCCCCATCGCCAAAGGTGCTGCTCTGCGACGAGCCGACCTCGGCGCTCGACCCAGAACTCGCAATCGAAGTGGTGGAAGTGCTTGCCGCCCTGGCGCGGGAAGGCACCACCATGTTGATGGCGACGCATGACCTGCGGCTCGCGTCCAGCATTGCCAGCAATGTGGTGTTCCTCGACCGCGGCGAAGTGGTCGAATCCGGCCCCGCCGCCCAGGTCTTCGGCGCCCCGCAGAAGGAGCGCACCAAGCGGTTTGTCTCGAGCCTGACGGGGCAAGCGGGCGTGTGAGGCCACTGGCCTCTCAGACACCCTCCCCCTTGCGGGGGAGGCTTGGGGAGGGGGTGGATGGGCCAGTGACGTTGGGGATGGCTGGAGCGCTGCGGGCACCTTACCGGGCTCTCCCACCCCCCTCCCAACCTCCCCCGCAAGGGGGGAGGTGACGGAGAGGCCCGTGCCCATTACGCCCCCTTAACCGCCGCGATGAACTCCTGCACAAGCCGGGTCTGTTCGGCGGCTGGGGAACCGTAGCCGGAGTGGGATTCGGCGAGGCCGAAATTGCCGCTGATGACGAAGGCGCGGAGGCCGTCTTTCGCCAGCGCCTTGGCCTGCGCGATGGTCAAACCACCCACCACCTGCACCGAGCAGGTGTCGCCAACCGCGGCGAACACTGCGCGGGCGACGTCGCTGAGATAGCTCGAGGCATGGAGCCCCGGATCGGCACGGCGGGCGTCGAGCTGGAGGTGGAGGCCGACGCCGTCCATGCCGGCATCGCGCATGCGCTGGGCCACTTCGACCGCCACATTGGCCGGGCCCTGCTGCGGCACCAGGATATCGGCAAAGGCCAGCCGGGCCATGTCGCCCTCGGCGCGGAACTCGTCGCGCGCCGCGGCGACGTTTCTGGCGCTCGCCACCCCGGCCATGGCCAGGAAATCGATGATATTGCCGCCGTTCTTGTAGATGTTGCGCGCCTCGAACCCGCAGCCATCCATGCTCTTCATATCGGCGAGGATGAGGCTATCGGGGTAGCGCTGGCGGAAAGCCGGGACGACGTGTTTCACGCCCTCGGTTTTGAGCAGTGGCGTGCCCATCTCGACGAGATCGACCCCGCCCGCGAGCGCCGCATCGGCCACGACATAGGCCTGTGGCAGGTTGTCGGTATCGACCGAAATCTGGAAGGTGAACTCTGTGCGCAGCTTCAAAAGCGCGCGTGCCGACGCAGCATGGCTGGTCATGGCCGTCTCCGGTTTTCGAGGGTGATGTGAAAAGGGCGCCGCTTGTGGCGGCGCCCCCAAGAGGCATCAGTCGAAGAAGCTGGCGTCGCCGTCGGTGAGGTACTTCTTGGCTTCCCTGGCGATCAGGTTGACGCCGAGGCCGGGGCGATCCGGCACGTCGATGAGGCCGCCCTTGACCGGCATGCCGTCAAAACCCTCGGTGATGTCGTACCAGAAGGGCTCGAAGCGGGCCGGGTACTCGAAGGCGATGAGATTGTCGGGCATGGTGGCGCAGACCTGGATCAGCGCGGCGAGGCCCAGAATGCCGTTGGCGGTGCCGTGCGGCGCGATGGAAATGCCGTGCAGGTCCGCATGCTCGGCCACCCACTTGATCTCGGCGAGGCCGCCGATATCGCAGGGATCGGGGCCGATGACGTTGACCGCGTGGCTCTCGATCAGCCCCTTGTAGTGCTGGCGCAGATAAATCTGCTCGCCGGTATGGATCGGCGTCGTGGTGTGGTGGGTCACGTCCTTGTAGACGTCGGGGTTGATGTAGGGCGAGTAGTCACCGGTGACGGTGTCCTCGATCCACATCAGGTGCAGATGCTCCACCGCCTTGGCGAGGCGCAGCGCATCGAGCGGCATGAAGCCCGGACCAGCATCGACCGCGGTATTGTAGCCCGCGCCCAGCGATTCACGGGCCGAGGTGATGCAGGCGACCAGATGATCGAAGCCTTCCTTGGTCATCGTGCCCTTGTGCGGGTACGGGAAGGGCGCATCGGTCTGCACGTCGCCATAGAAATAGTTCGGGAAGTCGCGCACCATCGACGAGTGGAAGGCGGTGGGCAGCTTGAACAGGGTGAATTCGCCCTTGAGCGACTTGCCATATTCGGCCCAGCGCTTGTAGCCGGCCGGGGTGTGCTCGGCGCCGCCGGGCACTTCGCCCTGGTAGAGCGTGCGGTAGGTGCGGACCTGGTCTCGCACCTTGCCGCCGAGAAGCCTGTAGACCGGGGCGTTGAGCGCCTTGCCGGCAATGTCCCAGAGCGCATGCTCGATGGCCGAGACGGCCGAACCGAACGGCTTGAAGCCGCCGCGCACCCGGATACGGCGCATGACGCGCTCGACGTCGCGCGGATCCTGTCCGACGATCCAGTCCTTGAGGTCGAGGACCTGCGGCTTGACGTAGGGTTTGGGGGTCTCGATCTGGCTCCAGCCGGTGATCCCCTCATCGGTGGTGATGCGGATCACCGGGCTGTTCGCAATGATCGCGCATTTCAGGTCAGTAATCTTCATCCGGGACCCTCCTCAAAGCCCTTCCGACACAACGACTGCGTTTCCCTTAGCCGCTTTCGGAAGTGAGTTGAATGCGTCCCGGCACCAAACTTTTGTTAGGTTGCGGGGGTCGGGCGCTGGGTGGCGGCGACGCCCTCTTGCCTCCCGAAGGGCGAGACCCTATTGGCCTTGCCACCACAACCAGTGAGGGAACAAATGACCATCACCCGTTACCAGCCGGGCAAGCGCATGTCGGCTGCCGTCAAGCACAACAACACGCTTTATCTGGCCGGCCAGGTCGCCAACAATGCCAGTGCCAGCATTGAAGACCAGACCAAGGACGTGCTCGCCCAGATCGATGCGCTGCTGGCAGGTGCCGGCACCGACAAGTCCAAGATCCTGATGGTCAATGTCTACCTGCCGAACATGGCGGATTTCGCCGCCATGAACTCGTCCTATGACGCCTGGGTCGACAAGGCGAACCCGCCCGCCCGCGCCACCATCGAGGCGCGCCTGGCAGACCCGAACCTGCGCGTCGAGATTTCGGCGATCGCCGCTCTCGACTAGGGCTTAGGCCTTCGGCTTCTTGGCCGCGGGCTTTTTCGCCGGTGCCTTGGCGGCAGGCTTGGCCTTGACCGCCGGGGCACTGACCTTGGCGGCAGCCGCCTTCACCTTTGGCACCTTGGCGGGTGGCGTGGCCTTGGCCTTGGCCACGAGCTTGAGCGGCGCCGGCTCGGCCGGGCTCACCGCCTTGCCCCTGGGCCTGGCGGATTTCAGCGCTTCGGCGGTTTTCTTCGCCGTGGCCTTTGCCTTGGGCTTGGCCGCCACATCCGGAGCCGGCTCGGAAGCCTTCATCCAGTAGTGCTCGGCCTGGCCGTCGGGACGGCCATCGGCCTCCCACAAGAGGTAGGCGCGGTGACGGATTGCGTCGTCGCTCAGAGGGACGGAACTGGCTTTTGCTTTGGTGGGCACTTCAAATCCCCGGGTTTTCGGGGATCGCCGCGGACGCAACAGGCGGCGACTCCCGCAGTTGACGAGAGGAATCTACGCCTCCCCGCCCCTGCGCCGGAAGGGGTCTGCACGCAAATCAGCCATGTGCGGAGACTGCCCGCAAGAATAGCAGCCCAAAGGCCAGCGGGCTTTGGGACTGTGGCGAACTCCTTTATGGTCCATGGCAGTGATTCTCCCTGCTGGATCAAAGAATACGAATGGATGAGTCCGGGATCGACCTCCGCGGCATAGTCGGTTTGCTGCGGCGCCAATTGCGGCTCATTGCCGGGACTATCGCAGTGATCGTGGTGTTGGCCGCGATCGTGGTTTTCTCGCTGACCCCCACTTACACCGCCTCGACGCTGGTGCTGGTCGACCCCAGCAACAAGAACCTCCTCGACCCCACCGCCGAGATGATGGGCGCCTCGTCGGAGAACGCCCGCGTCGACAGCGAGGTGGAAATCCTCCGCTCCGATGCGGTGATGCTCGAAGTGGTGCGCGCCAATAACCTCATCGCCGATGCCGAATTCGGCGTGCGGCTGGGCATGCTGCAATCGGTGCTGGCATTCCTCAGGCTCCGCGACGACGCCGCGCCGACCGGCAACGAAGCCCTGCAATCGGTGCTGCAGAAACTCTCGCGCGCCGTAGCCGTGCAGCGCCGCGGCCTCACCTACCTCGTCTCCATCCAGGCGACCTCGCGCGACCAGGAAAAGGCGGCCCTGCTCGCCAATGAGGTGGCCCGCGCCTATATCGACGCCCAGGTGCGCGCCAAGATCGACTCGGCGCTGGCCGCCCGCGACATCCTGCAGGGGCGCATGTCCGACGCCAGCCAGGCGATCGTGCAGTCCGAAGAGGCCTTCGACACCTTCATCGACAACAATATCGACCGCATCGGCGCCGATAGCGGCAACCAGGGCGTGCTCGAACTGCGCTCGCGCCTGCAGGCCGCCAATGCCGATTATGACCGCGCCGCCGGCACGGTGAACACCGTGGAAGCCGGCATTGCCAGCCAGAGCTGGGCGACCGTCGCCACGACGCTGCAATCCACCGCTCTCGCCGAACTCGAACGGCAGCGCCAGCAGGTGGCCTCGAGCCTTGCCGCGGCCGCCCAGGGCAGCCAGCAGGAAGTCGACCTCCGCGCCGAACTGACCCGCATCGAATCCGGCCTTGCCGACACCGCCCGGCAGGAATCGAGCGCCTTCCGCAACCAGATCTCGGCCAGCAAGGAGCTGGCCGACAATCTGCGCCAGGAACTGCGTTCGACCATCCTGACCAGCAACCTGCCGGCCGACGTGCTGACCGGCATCTACCAGATGCAGCAGAATTCCGAGATCGCCCGCAACCAGTACCAGACGCTCTTGGCCCGCGTGTCCGATGTCGAGCAGCAGGCGAGCCTGCAGGTGGCCGATAGCCGCGTGGTGTCGCCGGCCCTGGCGCCCACCAACCCGAGCTTCCCCAACCCGCCGCTGTTCCTGACGCTGGCGCTGCTCTCGGCGATTGCGCTCGGTGTCGGCCTCGCCTTCCTCTACGAAAACTATATTGGCGGCTTTACCACCGAGGGCCAGGTGAGTGCCGTGCTGCGCCTGCCGGTGGCCGCCGTGATCCCCAAGCACCGGAGCGGCAAGAACGCCCCCACCGGCACCGAAGCCGGCGATTCCGCCGCCAATACGCTGATCACGGCGCCGCTCTCGGTCTATGCCGAAACCGTGCGCCGTGTTCGCGCCGAGATCGACCAAGCCCTGCGCCGCAGCGAGGAGGCCGGTACGCCGCCGCTCCCCGGCCAGAAGGCCCCCGGCAAGGTGCTGATGGTGTCCTCGGCCGCACCCGGCGAGGGCAAGACCACCATGGCGCTCTCGATTGCCCGCGCCTATGCGATCTCGGGCCGCAGCGTGCTGCTGATCGACGCCGACCTCAGAAAGCCCTCGATCCACCGCCAGATGGGTGTCGAAGCCTCGACCGGCCTGCTCGAACACCTGATGAAGCCCGCCAACGACGAGGGCCTCTCGGATATTCTGTTCACCGAAAGCGAGACCGGCCTCCTGGCTCTCGTGGGCGCCCGCCGGTCCGACATCCCCACCGACCAGGTGATCGCCAGCAAGGCCTTCGACGACCTGATCCACCTGGCACGCACGCATTTCGAAATGGTGGTGATCGACACCCCGCCGGTCGGACCAGTGGTGGATGGGCTCTATCTGGCCAAGTTCGCCGATGCCATTGCCTTCGTGGTTCGCTGGGCCTCGACCAGCCAGCGCGATGCCCGCGACGCAGCCCATAGCCTCGAGCCGGCCAAGCGGCCCGGCGTGCCTACGCTTGTCATCCTCAACCAGCAGGAAGGCAGCGCGGCGAGCTACCGCAACAAATATGCCGGCTACTATAACGAGGCCTATTAGGCCGATCTTAACGGAAATCGGGAAAGTCTTACCGCCATGGCCCTGAAAAGGGCCGAGGACTGGCGAGTGATCTGGCCGCGTTTTGGCCGGCTCGCCACGGAGAGACCGACCTGTCGATGTTGTATGACGCCGAGGGCCTCCAGCATGTAGCCGACCCGGCCGCCCTCGGGGCGCCGGCCGCTGCTGCCTGGGACGAGCCCCGCGCCATTGCCGCAGCTGCCCCACGCCGGAGGTTCGGGCTGCGCCTGCAGCTCGCCCTCAAGCGTGGCGTGGATATCGGCGCTTCGCTCGGGCTGATCGTCCTGTTTGCCCCGCTGCTGCTGCTGATTGCCGCCGCCATCCTCATCATCGACCGCATGCCGGTGCTCTATCTGCAGCGCCGCTACGGCCGCAACGCCGTGCCGTTCACGATTCTGAAGTTCCGCACCATGACGGTGGCCGAAACCGGCCGCGCCTTCACCCAGGCAGTGCCAGGCGACGCCCGCGTCACCCGGCTCGGCGCCTTCCTCCGCCGCACCAGCCTCGACGAACTCCCCCAGCTCCTCAACGTCCTCGTCGGCCACATGTCCCTGGTCGGCCCGCGCCCGCACGCCTTGGTGATGGAAGAAGAAATCTTCGCCAAATACCCCTGGGCCAGACGGCGCTTGGACATGCGCCCGGGCATGACGGGCCTGGCGCAGGTGCGCGGCCTGCGCGGGCCGACGCGGCGGCGTGACGACGCGCTGCGGCGGGTCGAGGCGGATGTGGAATTTGTCGCGGGCTGGGACTTCAGCCGAGACATCGTCGTCCTCCTCTCCACTCCCGCCGCCTGGATCTTCGGCCGCAACGCCAGCTAGTCCGCCATCAACCTGACGACGCCGTCCAGCTGGCGACGATAAGCACCCAAAAGTTCCAGGTAACGGTCTCGCGGCCGCAACTGGGGCCACTCCTGCGATAGCCAGGACACGGCCTCCGCAACGAAATCTTCTTCGATCGCGACAGTGACACCCCCCGTCGTCCCGAGATCCTCGGCGATACAGCCGCGAGCAAAGGCGATACAAGGCACGCCTGCCGCCACGGCCTCGAGCAGGACGAGGGGAGAAGCCTCGTTGCGATAGCGGGTGGGAAAGAGAAAGTGGCTGATGTCGGCAAAGAAACGCCGCTTGGCCGCGCCGCTGACCGGGCCTCGATAGTCCAGCGCGTCGCCCAGCTGTTGCCGGCCGTGATCAATGGCCGAGCGCGCAGCGTCGTCCCCATCGGGGCCCGCAATCACCAGGCGAACCGGTCGTCCCTTGGACTGCAGGGCAATCGCCGTTTCGACCACTTCGGCGATGCCCTTTTCGGCCGAAAGGTTGCTCAGGTGCCCCAGCACCAGCCCCGATTTGGACTTTGGCAGCTCCATGAGGGCGGGGTCGATCAGGCCGGCATTGCCCAGGACTGCCGTACGCCCGACCTCCGGCGTGGACGAGGCGAGGTCCGACGCCATGGCCTGCCCCAGCACGAGGTGAACCGCCTGGGGTCCGGCGGCGCGCGCCAGCACCACCATGCGCGACCGGCGCTCCCCCACATAGTCGTACGAGTGGTGGTGGAGGATCAGCGGCCGGCCGAGCAGGCGGGCACATCCTGCCAACAGTGTCGTCAGCCACATGCCACCGCCGGAATTGACCGAGATATAGACCGGGCCGGCGTGGCGGGCAGCCTCGATGATGGCCGCCAGATGACTGGCAAGCTTGTGCACCGCCTTGGCGACGCCGCGCCGCGCTCCCTCCGAAATGTCGATGGTGCGGAGCTCCACGCCTTCGGCAAGGAGAGCATCACGGAGCGCAACGGTCGCCAGAGCCTTGCCATGCACCGGCGGCGGGAACGGGCCGGCGAAGATCGCCATCATCCTCGTCCTCGACGGGCATTCTCGAAAAGAAAATCGGCCTGGGTCGGCCCGAAAGCCCGGGTCGCCGAAAGGTTCTGTACGCCGCGAAGCACGAAACCGGCCTTCGTCAGCTGCGCAATGATGTCACCGGCAAGCGGCTGGTTGGCGTAGAGCGGCACGAAGGAGAGTTCGACATAGACAAAATCGATGCTCGGCAGAAGCCCCGCGGCGCCATCGATCACCATGGCCTCGGCGCCCTGTACGTCGATCTTGAGAAGTGATGTTCCCACCAGATCCTCGGCGCTGATGACGGCATCGAGGCGCTGCTGCTCGACCTCGATGGCCTGTTGGGGCTTGAGCCCATAGGCCTCCCGCGCTGCGGACCCCAGGGCCAGAAGCGACGAACTGTCCGGCCGGTCGGTGACATGGAGGGTCACCCGGCCCTGCGTGGCCGCCAGCGCCAGGGGCAGCAGCCTGACGCGGGTATCGCCGTCGAAGTTGCGCCGGAACATCGCAGCCTCCGACGGCAAGGGTTCGAAGGCTATGACCTTGACGTTAGGCACCGCCAGTTGCGCCGCCAGCGTGAACTGGCCCTTGTTGGCTCCGACGTCGATGAGCGTATCGGGACGAACCCACTGCAGCAGCGGGAGGTGCTCAACGGCAGCCGCCGTCCGTGTCTTGCCCAGCGCAGCCCATGATCCTGGCCGCCCGGCGAGCTGCAGCAGTTTTTTCAGCCGGCCCATCTGTGATCCATGGCGGTGCAGCACTGGCTAGACAATCGCACCCGAACTCTCCAGCATCCGGCGGTAGCTAGCCTCGGCCCGACGTCGAAGCTGATCCAGTTTCGGGTGTTCGAATGCGGCCCGGACCCGCTGCTTTTCCCGCTCCCGCGACGTCCGGAACGCGTCATCGCGATCGGGCGAATAGGGTTCCCCCTCATCGGTGACCGTCCCGCGCTCACGGCTTAACTGGTTGAGCAGCGCGAAAGCAGCTTTCTCGTTTTCCTTTGAGTGCTCGAAGATCTCGAACTGCGTACCGAATGTCGCGTTCAGCGCCACCATGACCTGACCGAAATCGCGGGTCACGGTTTCGAACCGCGCCAGCAGGTACTTACTCCGGATCGGCAGGATGGCCTCATGGAACACGATGTATTCCTTGAGGCATTTCGCCGGCGTGAACAAGGCTGGATGGTGCATCATCAGCGACCGGGCCGCATCGAGCGGCTCGCGAATGAGCAGCAGTGTGGGCACGTTCCACTTTGCGGCGGCCAGCACCTGAGCGGCGGCATGAGTGTGGTGAGCAAGTCCGACCGGTTCAGGTTGCGCGAGACGAAAGGCCGCCTCGGCGAAAGAATTGCCGGAGCGAGGATAGCCCTCGATGAGCAGCTCTGTATCTTCGTGGACGACACCGATGGCCGACGTGAACAGCTGCCGCAGCGGCAGGTAGATCGCAGGCGAGGTCGACACGCGCGCCCTGATGATCCGCCGCAGCTGCGCCCAACGTACGCTCATCGTGCACCCAGATGCATGGGGGCAGCTCGGGGCGAATCCTCCGCAGCTCGCGTCGCTGGACGCCTCAGTTTGGACAGGAGCCAGGAGAGCAGCCAGACTGCCACGAACACCCGGAAGATGGTGCGAACCGAGTAGGTGAACTGCAACTGGAGTCCGAGGAGCAGCACGATGTTGAGCACCATTGCGATGATCGGCTGCCGTCGTGACAGAAGCAGCTTGATCGATGCCCTGACGGCCGCCATGCACACAGCGGCATAAATGACCACATAGAGCAGGCCGAACTGCAGAGCCTCGTCGATTGCACCGCGTGGGACGTAGAAATGGATGCGACGCTCTCCCGACACCTGGATCGAAGAGAAACCATCAAGGAAACTCGGTAGGACGGAGAGCGACAGCAGCTTGTAGGACTCGTCGTAGTCGATCGTGGCGCGGAAATGCTCCGATAGCACGAAGACGCCTTCGAAAAGATTGCCAATGGAGGCTCGTAAGGTGGAAACGAGGTTATCGAACTCAAGCATGCTGGGAAGTGTGGCGAGCCCATACTGACCCTCTCCACGGCCGTCGAGCGCGACAACGAGACTTAGAAGGGCCAGAAATGCCGCTGTTCCCGTGCTGACCACCCGACGGAGGCCACTAGTTGAGAAGAACACAACGATGGTGACGGCGACGGCATAGACGAATGCATAGCGCGAGTAACTGGCAAGCTCGTAGACGAAGTGCCAAGCAAAGAGCGGCATGGTCACCACCATCATGCCGAACCGTCGGCGCGCTATGGCGAAGCCAAAGAGAACAGCGCAGACCAGGCCGGATATCTTGCCGATGGAATGCATCAAGCCGGCCAATCCACCAGGGCTGGTCAGAACGCCCGGGCCGCCGAGCAGCAGGTAGCTGCTGTTGGACATGACGTAGTCCCACCGCAGGTACGGGAGCACAATCAGGGTGCGCAGCCATAAGAGGAACAGAATGGCGTAAGCTAGACGCTCGACCGTTGCACCCTGTGGCATGACCGTCAGCATGGCCCGGTTTGCGTCGGCCCTGAGGCCGAGAGTGGCCAGGAAAGTCAGCACAAAAATGACGAACAGCGAGAGATGAACTTCCTCGGCGAATTGCTGGTAAGCGTAAGTCGTCCAGGTGAAGAGGAACGGATAGTTTATGAGATCCAGATTGGCGCCGATCAGCACCAGATGGCCCAGTATCAGGTAGGCGAAAAAGGCCGTGGGAACCGGAAGGATGCCAATGCGCCTGACGCTGAGCGCCAGCAGCACCAGCTCCATCGCGATGTAGAGCCAACTCACGGCTTTGCCCCGGTTGGTTTGCTCGCCAGCAGCCACCATAGCAGCGCGAAAGTCAGGAGGTGCGACAGACCCTCGGCCAGCACGAGGCCGGTCAACCCCCAGGTGGACGTGGCCCAGTAACTTAGCGGGACGGCGGCGAGAACGCCGGCAATCGAAGGCCAAGCCGTGCGGGCATACTGGCCGGACGCGAGGTGTGCGAAAGACAGGGTTGCCACGATGGTGGCCGTGATCACGAGGGGCAGCACCAGCAGCACCGCCGTGGACGCGCCCTTTAGCCCATCAATGACCTGCGCGACGATGAGGAACCCAAAACCGGTGGCGAATGCCGCCGCGACGGCGACAACGAGGCTACCCCTTTGCATCCGGTACGCATCGGCAACCGACAGGCGCCCTGTGGCCTGGTGAGCGGCGGTAAGGGACGGAAACTCATCCCTTCTCGCGAAATGAATGAATTGCTGCAATCCGCTGGCAATCTGCTTGGCGTAGAAATAGAGCGCCGTCTGCGCCGGCCCAAGGACCGCCGCAGCGATGGCGATTTGGAAGCGGACGAAGACCTGCCCCGGCGTTGTGTAAAGCAGCATCAGGAACCCCGATGACGCAGCGGACCGCAGTGAATGTGCCGACGGCCGTCTAAAGCGCAGGTGAACACCGCTCGTTCGGAGTGCAACGTACTGCGCCACGACAGCAGTCACCACGCCGAGACTGAGAAAGAACCCCAGCAGGAACCCTGCTTCGCGATCCGGCAGGTCGCCGCTTAGCATAACCCCGACCGCCGAGAACAGGTATATCGAAATCGACGACATCCCGGCCATGCCACTCCGGCGGAGGCCGTCGAGCACGCCAGAGAAATTGAAGGACCACACAACGGGGCCGAGCCAGCCTGCCCAGGCGTAGCCCGTGACAAATTCGCCACCCGCCACGCTCACGTAGAGGAGAGCGGCAAGGCAGATGGCACCCGCGAGCAGTACTCGCACGACTGTGGTAGCCGAGTATGCGGACGAGAGGCTTTCGGGGAAGTCCTCGCGCGAGCGGGCAAGGGCCGTTTCCCGCGACAGCGTGGTAATCGACCCAGCGTCAACCGCGATCAGGAAAAGCGTTACGAAGTTGAAGGCCAAGCCAAAGTCGGCCAGGCGCGTCAGCCGTCCGTCGGCGACGAGGTAGGTATTGGCGAGAAACAGCGCGCCCTGCCCGGCCCCTAGCCCGATGCAGAGCATCAGGAAATTGGCCGCCCGCCCGAACGGCGATACGTCTGATGCGGCCTGCGGCCCCGTCAAGATTTACCCCCGCGGGACGGAGAACAGTAGCGGGCGAGGTCCGACGCAAAGGCTCCGACAATCGCCCCACGAGATAAGCTGCTCTCCGCGCGCAGCCGCGCGTTCCGTCCGAGTTGGGCGCGGAGCGGCTCGTCATCCACAAGCCTCTCGATCGCGTCTGCGAAGGTTCGGCCGTTTTCTGGTTCGGTGATAAATCCGCAGTCCTTGACGGCTCGCTCCAGGCCGGTACCAGTGCCGGCGGTCGCAACGACGGGTCGACCCGATGCCAGCATGTTCCCCAGCTTGGACGGCAAGACCAGATCGGCGGCTGAAGCCAACTGTGGCAGCAGGTGGACGGTCGCCAGACCCAGCAGGTCCGCGAGACGATCTCGCGGCTGCAAATCCCTGAACAGGACGTTATCGAGGTCGCTTGCCTGCTGCTCGAGCTTGCTGCGATTGGGACCCTGCCCACAAATGACGAATATCAAGTCGGAACGTGCAGCGAGGCGGCGTGCGGCCTCGATGACAATTTCGATTCCCTGCTTGTTGGCGATATTCCCGGCATACAGCGCAACGTGAGGACGTTTGATTTCCCACTCGGCGCGATAACGGGACTCGCCCGCAATTGGCCTGATCTCGTCCACATCGGCCCAGTTGCGGAGCTCCGAGACCCTGTCCACCGGCACACCCTTCGCAGCTATCCGCGAACACATCTGCTCGGAGATGGAACTGACGCGCCCGAAAAGCCTGAGCACCCATCGCTCGAAGGCGTGCGCGAAACGCCCACCCGCCCCTGGTCCCACCAGGCCAGTCGCCAGAGCGGCATCTACCTCGAGATCTTGCACATGCAGCCAGGATTTGGCACCAGCCACCAGTGCGGCAAGAGCCCCAATGGGAGCAGCGATCAGCGAAGGGGCTACAACAAGTACGAGCTGCGGCCGCGACCGTAGCGCGCACCACAACGATGGGAACAGACTGGTCAGCGCAAAGCTCGCATGATGGAGGATGCGACGAGGGCCACTGGGCTTTGCTGGCACGTAGTGCGGACAGCGTATGACCTTCACGCCTTTCTCCATCCTGGAGGAATACCACCACCTGGAATACCCGCTCCACGAGCGCCAGTCTGGGTAGTAGGGACGGCCGGCGATTACCTCGATGCGGTTGCCTGGGCCGGTTAGCGCCTCGGCGAGGCCGGACGTATAGACGGCAATCCCGATCGCCTCGGGCGCGTAGTTGAGGCCAATAATCAGTATCCTCAATCGAGCCCCAACATGCTGATTCGGCGGCTCGATGGTCGCACCGACCCCCGAGCCACGCAACATCACACCACCCACGCCCCGTCCCCGTCCACCCTGAGCCCCGTGAGCCGGCCGCTGGCGAAGCAGCCCGTGTCCAGCCCGATCCGATAAGCCGACAGGAACGGCTCGTCGGCGGGGGTGTGGCCGTGGACGATGACGGCGCCGAAATCGTGGTCGGTGTCGAGGAAATCACCGCGGATCCAGAGGAGATCGTTGTCGCGCTGGGCGGCGAGGGGGACGCCGGGGCGGAGGCCGGCATGGACGAAGATGTAGCCGGGCACGGTGAGCATGGTGGGCAGCTCGCGGAGGAAGGTGGCGTGCTCGTCCGGAATATAGGCGGCGAGCGTCTGCTGCTTGGCCGAGAGCCGCCCCGGGCCCGACAGCAGGGCGATCTGTGCAGCGCCCAGCCCGTACGAGGCCAGCGTCGACTCGACGCCCCAGCCGAGCCAGGTTTCGAGCCCGGCGCCATCGAGCGCCCCCAGCATGGCGGCCTCGTGGTTGCCGCGCAGGCAGATGCGCTTGAAGCCCTTGGGCGGCGGGGCCAGCAGGTGGTCGATGACCTGCGCCGAATGCGGCCCGCGATCGACATAGTCGCCCAGCATCACCAGCCACTTTTCGCCCGGCTCGCTGGCGGCGTCGGCAACGATGCGGGCTTCGAGCGCCTTGAGCTCGGTGAGGCAGCCATGCACGTCGCCGATGGCGTAGAGCAGCGGCGGCCGCTGCGCGGCATGGAGGCGCGGTGCGGCGGGGCCGGGATCCTTGCCGGCGATGAGCCCACTGAGCCAGGCCTTGAGCGCGTTCATCGCCTAGGCCTCCGCGTCGTCGGCGCGAATATCGGGGCGGCTGGCGACCCCGATGGCGAGAATGGCAAGGAAGAGAAAGACATTGGCCTGCATTTCGAGGCTGAAATCGACGATCGAGTGCAGCGCCACAACCACCGTGACGCAGAAGGCCGCGGCCGGCGCCGTCCAGTCGCCGCGGCGCGCCAGGTAGAAGCGCAGCGCCAGGGCGGCAAAGCCTGCGACAACCAGAATGGGGAGCGAGCCGAAAACGAGGCCGAGTTCGGCCCAGAGGCTGAGATAGGTCGAATGCGCCTTGTCCCAGACGAGATCCGGGCTGACCGGCAACTGGTGAAACAGCGGATAGGCGACCTCGAACGTGCCGCCCCCGTAGCCGAGCCACGGTCGCGCCGCGATCATGCCGAAGACCTGCATGTAGAGATCGCCGCGTACATTGGCATCGTTTTCGAGTGAACCCAGCCGGTCGAACGTGCTGGCGCCATAAAGCAGCAGCAGGGCGATGCCGGCCACAACCGGAATGGCGGCGAGCAGCAGGCGGCCGCGCCTGCCCTTGGCGGCGTCACCCTTGCCGGCGGCGAGCAGTGCCGCAAGGCCGGTGCCCACGAGGCCGGCGAGAAGCCCCATGCGCGACCCTGTCGCGAGGAGCGTCGCAAAGATCATCGCGGTAGCAGCCAGATAAATCGGCGCCATGCCGGCATGCGCCCGGCCAGACCGAAACTCGCGCAGCGCCAGCAGCACGCCGAGCACCACGCCCGAAGCAAGGAATGTGGCGAAGGAATTGCGATTGACGAAGGTACCCGTGGCAAAGCCCACATAGGACCATTTGGAAAAAAACAGCAGCGAGTCATCGAGGATGATCAGCGCCACGAGGCCATAAAGCGCATGCGCGGCGATGACCAGGAGCAGCGCCACGCCCACGTTGCGGGCCCGGCTGCGATTGGCCGCCACCTGCAGCATGAGGAGAAAGAAGAGCCCGTAGGTCGCGAGCTGCAGCAGCATGAGCAGCGTCGCGCCGGGCGCGAGGCTGAGCGCCGGACTGGCGACCACGTCGCCTGCCACGGTGACGAAGCTCGACGGCACCGGCAGCATCTGCAGGCCGAGATAGCCGAGTACGGCGAGCCAGGCCAGCGCCGGCAGCCACAGCTGGCGGAGCGGCACGCGCAGGTCTTCGCCACGCAGCCAGAGGGCCCCGAGATAAATGATGCCGCCGAAGCCGATCAGCCCTGCCCACATGGCCCAGAAGAAGGGCCGGTTGCTGGCCAGCGGGATCGGCGCGATCCCAACTGCTGCAACGAGGAACCAGGCGAGCACGGTGTTGAGCCGCCCGCTGCGCCGCGAGTGATGCTCGCTGGGGCCTGCGGCGGCCATGTGCCGTTCGATGGTGATGCCCTGCGGCAGGCTGCTCATGAGGCCCCCGCGGCATAGCGCACATTGGCGACGAAGCGCGCCTGGTCGGCTTCCGGCATGGTTTCGACGATCGCGGTGATCCGCTCGCGGAACGCCGGCTCCTTGATATAGCGGCTCGAAATGCTGGCAATGCCGCGCTGGCTGCCAACGAGGAGCCGCAGATCGGCGAGGTGGCGCTGGGCCACCTCCGGGGTGATCGAGCCGATATTGTCTTCGACCAGCGCAGCGCGCAGCTCCGCCACCCATTGCTCCGTCGGCCCGGTCATCTGCGAAAAGAGGATGCGGCGGTTAAACCCGCCGGCGTCGCCGAGGAGGGCAGCGGCCCGCGCGCCGACATAATAGGCGTATGAATAGCTCGGCACGTCGCGGGCGATGGCATCGGCCTCGCTGCGGCAATGCTCGAACACGGCCTGCCGGTCTGTTGCCGCCTGCATGCGCCCATAGAGTCCGCCGATCGCCTCCACGCAGGCATCGAGCACCAGCCGCTTGCCGAGCAGCGAAGGCGCTGCATGATAGCTCTGCGATTGCAGGGCAGCGAAACGGTCGGCCGGGCCAAAGCCACCGGCGGAGAATGCGTCCAGTTCCTGGTATGCGGTCACTGCGCCGGCCGCGGTCAGCATGGCCGCGCCGGTCAGCACCGCAATCAGACCCAGCTTCATGCCGCCTCTCGGATCCGTACCTGCCCGCCGCCATGCAAATCACCGGCCGGACGGGTGATTCGACTTGTGCCGCACGTCTGGCGCTGGCGCAAGCGAGGGCGCCGAAAACGGTCGCTCACGGGTATTTCCGAATGAAAAGTAAAGTTTAGGTAAGAGCTATGACCGCATACTGCCCGCCAAAGGTCCCAAGGAGATTCGCAATGCGGACAATGATGGCCGTTGCAGCGCTCACCGTTGCGCTCACCGGATTTGCTGCTCTGCCGGCAGCCGCCCAGACCGCCGATGCCAGCGCCGTGCTGGCCGCCTGCAGCGGTCCCAATGTCGACGTCAACAGCTGCAATGCCGCCGTTGCGCTCTATGTGCAGGCCGCCAAGGCCCTGCCGCCCAATCAGGCCGATGCGCTGCTCGCCAACCTCGTGGTGGTGCTGGCGAGCTCGACCGCCGGCGTCAGCAACCCGGTGATCGCTCAGGCGATCCAGAACGTTGCGGTCCAGTTCAACGACACCAGCCGCGCCAACACCGCGGTCCTGATCGCGCAGGCCGTGGAAGTCGGCGATCCGCTCGACGAACAGGTCGTCCAGACCCTCGCCAGCCCGACCTGATCGGCAGCAGAGCGCAGAAATCGAAAGCCCCGGCAGCGATGCCGGGGCTTTTTGTTGTCCGTGACGGCATGCGCGTCCCGAGCCTTACGGCTTCATGCCCGCCGGCACTGGCGGCGCCTGGTAAAGCACCACGATCTTGATGCGTTCGTTGGCGGCCAGGTATGGGTCGTTCGGGAAGAACGGCTCAGCCGTTGCCTTGCCGGTCACCGCGTCGATCCGGTCATCTCGCAGCCCGAATTCGGAGAGGATGGCGCGCGTGACATTGGCGCGGTCGCTCGAGAGCTCCCAGGCGCCATAGCGCGGATTGTCATAACGGCTGCCGGCCGCCGTATGCCCCGAGATCGAGATCTGGTTGGGCAGTTGCTGCAGCACCGGAGCGATGGCGGCGATGGCCTTGCGGGTCGCCTCGAACGGATATTTCGACCCTTCGGGGAACATCGGCCGCCCCTCCTGGTCGATGAGCTGGATGTTGAGCCCTTCCTTGGTCTCCTCGATCACCAGGTTATCGGCGATCTCAGTGATGTCGGGCATGGCCTGCCAGGCCTGGCGGATGCTGGCCGCGGCGCTGTGGAACACCTGGTCTTCGCTGGACGAGAGATTGGTGCGCGAGGATTCGCTGGCATCCATCTCGGTACCGGCCTGGCCGGCACGGCCGCCGATCGCGGCTTCCTCTTCGCCGGTCTGGTTGTCCGGCGAGGCGGTGACCGCCTTGGCGACGTCGCTCGATGAACCGGCCATCTTCTCGCCGGTCGAATCGAGCGCCGTACCGCCCATCACGCCGCCGGCACCGCTGGTCGAGGGGCTGATGCTGGGCGGGGCGAAATAATCGGCAAGGCCCTGCTTCTGTTCGGGCGTGGTCATCGAGATGAGCCAGAGCAGCAGGAAGAAGGCCATCATGGCGGTCACGAAGTCCGCGTAGGCAATCTTCCAGGCGCCGCCATGATGGGCATGGCCGGCCTTCTTGATCTTCTTGATGATGAACGGCTGGTCGTTGCGCATCGGCCTCTATCCCGCCCGGCTTAGGTGAGGGCGGGGAGGTTGGCGGTCGCTTCATCCACCTCGGCAAAGGTCGGCCGCACTTCGCTCATCAGCGCCTTGCGGGCGAACTCAATGGCAATGGCCGGAGCGTAGCCGGACATGTGGGCAAGAAGGCCAACCTTGATCGAGAGAAAGTACTTGGACTCGTTTTCGAAGATGTTCTTGAGCGACTGGGCCATCGGTCCGAAGAACCCATAGGCCACGAACACGCCGAAGAACGTACCCACCAGCGCGCCGCCGATCAGGTGTCCGAGCACTTCGGGCGGCTCGGAAATGGCGCCCATGGTCTTGATCACGCCGAGCACGGCAGCCACGATACCGAGCGCCGGGGTACCGTCGGCCAGCGACTGGATCGCCGCCACGAGGCGCTCCTGCTCCTGGTGGTGAGTTTCCAGTTCCTCGTCCATGAGCGCTTCCATCTCGTGCACCACATTGGTGCCGAGTGTGACCATGCGCAGGTAGTCGCAGAGGAACTCCACCGCGTGGTGGTTCTTGGCAAAGGTCGGGAAGCGCTGGAAGATCGACGAGCCTTCCGGATTTTCGATGTGCGGCTCGAGCGCCAGCAAGCCCTTGGCCTGCACCAGCTTGAACAGGCTGAACTGCAGCCCGAGCAGTTCCACATAGGCGGCCTTGTTGTAGCGCGGTCCGCGGAACAGCGTGCCGAACACGCCGAGCGTCTGCTTGAGCACCGGCCCGGTATTGCCGATGACGAAAGCGCCGATGGCGGCACCCAGAATGATGACGAATTCAAAGGGCTGGAACAGCACATAGAGCTTGCCGCCCATCGCGGCGTAACCGCCGAGAACAGAGCCGATAACCGTCAAAATACCGATAATGAGGCGCATGCGGCTCGAAACTCACGCTGAAAAAATCGCCCCGGACCGAAGCCCTGAAACGCCCTGCATTCTCAGCGGTTTTGATTAACGGCGAGTGTATTCGGGGGTATCGGCGCGGGCCAAACTGTCGTGGCCGCAGCACTTTGCGCTGCGACCGATCGTTTCGCAGCGCAAACAAAAAGGCGCCCGAAGGCGCCTTTGTTTCCCTGGGTCGGGAAGTTTGGAGCGGGCGAAGGGATTCGAACCCTCGACCCTAACCTTGGCAAGGTTATGCTCTACCCCTGAGCTACACCCGCACTCCATCGTCAACTCACGATGACTTGGCACCGCGTCGACGGGCGCCTATATGCCTAATCGAAAGCGGCTTTGCAACCCTAAGTTTTGACGGTTTTGCGAAGCCCCAAATCCAGGTGAGGATCGGACCGGAATGGATATCAATCTGGCGAGTGGCAGCCCGGCGGCAGCTGCCCCCGTTGCAGCGCTGATCAAGGAGTCGACGGATCGTGCCTTCAAGGCCGACGTCATCGATGCCTCGCTCGAGGCGCCGGTGCTCGTTGATTTCTGGGCACCCTGGTGCGGCCCGTGCCGCCAGCTGACCCCCAACCTCGAAAAGGTCATCAACGAGAAGAACGGCAAGATCCGCCTCGTGAAGATCAATATCGACGAGAACCCTGCCATTGCCGGCCAGCTCGGCATCCAGTCGATTCCGGCCGTGTTCGCGTTTGCGGGCGGCCGCCCGGTCGATGCCTTCATGGGCGCCGTGCCCGAGAGCGAAGTGCGCCGCTTTGCCGACAAGGTCATCGCTTCGGCCGGTCCCGGCCAGCCCAAGGCGGGCTCGATCGAAGAGCAGATCAGGACTGCGCTCGACGCCGCCAAGCAAGCCGCCACCATGGGCGACCTCAACCAGGCCGCGCAGATTTTTGGCATGGTGCTGCAGAACCAGCCCGAAAACGTCGAGGCTCTCCTCGGCATGACCAAGATCTTCCTTGAGGTCGGCGATACCGAACAGGCGCAGGCGACCCTCGACATGGTGCCCGAAGCCGAGCGCAAGGGCGAAGCCTATGCGTCCGCCACCTCGGCGCTGAAACTGCTGCTCGAAGCCGGCGACCTGTCGGAAGCCGATGAGCTGGAAGCCAAACTCGCCGCCAATCCCGACGACCACCAGACCTGCTTCGATCTCGCCGTGGTGCGCAATGCCGAAGGCAAGCGCGTCGAAGCCGCCGAAGCGCTGGTGGCGCTGATGAAGCGCGACCGCACCTGGAACGAGGACGGCGCCCGCAAGAAGCTGCTCGAGCTCTTCGAGGCCTGGGGCCCCAAGGATCCCGCAACCATAAAGGGACGCCGACTCCTCTCGGCCGTGCTTTTCTCGTAAGATAGACAGAATGCTCAAGCGCCCCGCCTCACCCGCTGAACTGCCCGAGATGGTGCCGGTCTTCCCGCTGTCGGGCGCTTTGCTGCTGCCCTTCGCGCATCGGCCGCTCAACATCTTCGAGCCGCGCTATGTCGACATGGTCGACCATGCGCTGTCGGGCAACCGGCTGATCGGGCTGATCCAGCCCGAGGACACCAGCGAGGAAAGCCCGCGGGGACAGGCCCCGCTGCAAAAGATCGGCTGCCTCGGCCGCCTCACCCACTTCGAAGAGAATGGCGAAGGCCGCTATTTCATCATTCTCGAAGGCCTCAGCCGCTTCGAGGTGCTGCAAGAGGTCACGATGCGGACGCCCTACCGGCAGTTCCGCATTTCGGCCGAACGCTTCGCGCTCGATTTCGACCGCCTGCATGGCGAGGAGGCCGTGGACCGCACGCGCTTCCTCAAGATGATGAAGGACTATGCCGAGTTCGCCAATTTCGAGCTCAACTGGGACGAGATCAAGAAGACCGGCACGGCCGACCTCGTGAACTTCTGCTGCATGGTCTCGCCCTACGGGGCCGCCGAAAAGCAGGTGCTGCTCGAAGCCGGCACGCTCGAAGCCCGTGCCGAAACGCTGATCGCACTGGCCGAATTCGAGATGGCCAAGGGCGGCAAGGCCGCCGCGCCGCTCAATTGAGCGAGTTCGGTTCGCGCCCGCCGGCGGTGAACCCGCGCTATGTGGTCGACCCGCGCACCCTCGAAATGCTGGTCTGCCCGCTGACCAAGACGCGGCTCACCTTGTCGGCCGATAGCACCGAACTGATCTCGGTCGCCGCCCACCTTGCCTTCCCCATCCGCGACGGCGTCCCCATGCTGAGCCTCGATGAGGCTCGCGAATTCGACCCTGACGACATGGTTGAAAAGCGCCGGCTGGGGATCGGGTAGCGGAGCGGGCGGCGGCCCCTCAGTCAGGTCTCCCTCCCCCGCAAGGGGAGGGGACAGGGGTGGGGGGTGATGGGCCAGTGACGTTGGGGATGGTCCGGATATCTCGGGCACATTCCCGGGCTCTCCTTCCCCCCACCCTGACCCTCCCCCGAAAGGGGGGAGGAGACACCCAAGCCGGCGCCTAGCGGCCTTAAATCGCCAACCCGCTCAACAGCCGCGGCCCGCCGCGATCGATGCCGGCCGCCTGCGAAATCAGTGCGCCTTTGACCGCCGGCATCCGATCCACCACGCCGAGCCCGAAATCGCGCAGTGCCCGCACGGGAGCGACGTCGTTGGAAAAGAGCCGATTCATGCCGTCGGTGACGAAGGCCATCACCGAGGTGTCGAGCCGGCGCCAGCGCTGGTAGCGCTCGAGCCGGTCGGCGGCGCCGTGGTCGAGCCCCATGCGCATGGCTTCGACCACCACTTCGGCCAGCGCCGCCACGTCCTTCAAACCCAGATTGAGCCCCTGCCCGGCAATTGGGTGAACAACGTGTGCAGCGTCGCCGATGAGCGCCAGCCGCGGCCCGATGAAGGATTTGGCCAGTTTCAGCCCGAGCGGAAAGGCCTGCGGCCGCTCTTCGACGGTGACGGCGCCCAGCGTCGAACCCATCACGGCCTCGATCTCGGCGGCAATCACCTCGAGTGGCAGCTCCTTTATGCGTGCCGCTTCGGCGGTGGTTTCGGTCCAGACCAGCGACGAGCGCGTGCCTTTGCCGGCCGCATCGAGCAGCGGCAGGCTGGCGAACGGACCATTGGGGCGGAAATGCTCATAGGCCACGCCCTCATGGTCGAGTTCGTGCCGGATGGTGGTGACGATGCCCGACTGGCGGTAGTCGTGGGTAAAAACCTCGATCCCCGCCATGCTGCGGAGCGTCGAATTGGCGCCGTCCGACGCTACGATCAGCGGCGCCGAAATCGTCCGGCCGTCCTTGAGGCTGAGTTTCCCCGGCGCGAGGCCGGTGATCTCCACCGGCGTCAGAAAGCTCACCTTGCCCTCGACCGCCTTCAGCAAGGCCGCCTGCATGGCGGTGTTGGGAACCAGATGCGCAAAGGGTTCGCCCGGTGCCACATCGCCATCGAAGGTCAAAAACAGCGGCCGGGAAATGTCGCCACGGCCCGAATCGGTGAGCTTCATGGCTTTGACCGGCGAGGCTGCCGGCGCCATGGCATCCCAGACACCGAGCGACTCGAACACCCGCCGGACGCCTGCCGCGATGGCGAAAGCGCGCTGGTCGTTCGGCACGGTGAACGGCCGCCGGTCGAGCAGCGCCACCCTCACGCCGTCGAGGAACCGGGTGAGCGCCAGCGCCATGGCGAGTCCGGCCGGGCCACCGCCCACGATGACGACATCGAATTTCTCGTCCTGCATCGGCTCACCTGAAGGTCGGGCGCTAAGCGCTTCTGTCGACTCAATTTCGGCTCTCTGCCCCCGGCCTGCAAGCGCTGTGCTGCCGCAGGGCCAAGTTGCCTAAAAGAGCATCATTCAGAGTTAGGCTGCACACGAATTGTGCATCATCCCCAGCATCTGGCGCGTCTTTGGGCGCTGCATATCGCCTAGCATATCGAAATCTCTAACAGAATCATAACGTTGACGACCGTGGCGAAACTTTGGCACGCCGCTTGAGTCTGTTTGGACCATTGGAGACCGTCCAACAGCTATCGAAAGGGGCATCCATGAAACTGGTGGTGGCAATCATCAAACCGTCGCGCCTTGAAGAGGTCCGACAGGCCCTCAACTCGCTCGACGTCCACGGCATGACCGTGACCGAAGTGAAAGGTTACGGCCGCCAGAAGGGGCACTCGGAAATCTATCGCGGCACCGAATATGCCGTGCACTTCCTGCCCAAGCTCAAGATCGAGATCGCCGTGGACGACGCCCAGTCGGACGCCATCGTCTCGGCCATCCGCGAGAGCGCGCAGACCGGTCGCATCGGCGACGGCAAGATCTTCGTCCTCGATCTCCTGGCAGTGACGCGCATCCGCACCGGTGAAACCGGCGCGGCCGCGCTCTGATGCCGCTTTCTCTTGGGGAAACCACAATGACAGCACTTAAGACGTCAAAAATCCTTGGAGCGGTGGCCCTCGCCTCGCTCGCACTGGCTCTGCCAGCCTTTGCCCAGGATGCCGCGGCTCCCGCCGCCGATGCGGCCGCTGCCGCCACCGAAGCCGTTGCCGAAGTGGCCGCCGCCACCGTCGACAAGGGTGACACCACCTGGATGCTCATCTCGACGATCCTCGTGATCGCCATGACCATTCCGGGCCTCGCCCTGTTCTACGGCGGTCTCGTCCGCGCCAAGAACATGCTCTCGGTCCTGATGCAGGTCCTCGCCGGCTTCTCGATGATTGCCCTGCTCTGGGTGATCTACGGCTACTCGCTGGCCTTCAACGGCCCGACCGAAGGCGGCCTTTCGGCCTTTATCGGTGATTTCAGCAAGCTCTTCCTCTCGGGTGTCACGCCCTCGACCACGTCCGCCACCTTCTCGGCCGGCGTCGAGATCCCCGAGCTGACCTTCGTGATCTTCCAGCTGACCTTCGCAGCCATCACCCCCGCCCTCATCATCGGCGCCATTGCCGAGCGCATGAAGTTCGCCGCCGTGCTGACCTTTGTCGGCTTCTGGATGTTCCTGGTTTACTTCCCCCTGGCCCACATGGTGTGGGGTTTTGACGGCCTCATGAACGGCGTCTGGAACAGCGCGGCCGCTATTCCCGCGATTGACTTTGCCGGTGGCACCGTGGTTCACATGTCCTCCGGATGGAGCGCCCTGGTCCTGGCCATCATGCTCGGCAAACGCAAAGGCCATGGCACTGAAAAAATGGCCCCCCACTCCATGGTTTTGTGCATGGTCGGCACGGGTATGCTCTGGGTCGGCTGGTATGGCTTCAATGCCGGTTCCGCGCTGGCCGCTGATGGCATCGCCTCCCAGGCCTTCATGACCACCACCCTCGCGGCCGCCGTGGGCGGATTCGTTTGGGCACTGGCTGAATCCTTCCACAAGGGCAAGGCCTCGGTCCTCGGCTTCTGCTCCGGCATCGTCGCCGGTCTGGTTGTCATCACCCCGGCTTGCGGCTTTGTCACCGCCAAGGGAGCCATGATCATCGGCGTGCTCGCCGGATTGGTCCCCTATGCCGCCGTGGTCTTCCTCAAGCCCATCCTCAAAGTCGATGACGCCCTCGACACCTTCGGCGTCCACGGCGTCGGTGGAACCCTCGGGGCCATCCTCACCGGCCTGCTGGCCACCAAGGATGTCAACGCCAACCTCGTGAGCGAGGTCTACGCCGTTCCGAACGGCCTGGCCAAACTGGTCACCGAAGGCGGCCTCGTGGTCGCCCAGCTCAAGGCCTGCGGCCTCACCATCATCCTCTCGGTCGTGGCCACGGTCATCATCGGCTTGCTGATCAAATTCACCATCGGTCTCCGCCCGAGCGAAGAAGTTGAAGCCTCCGGCCTCGACATCAACGAACACGGCGAAGAGGGCTACGTCGCCAACTGAACCATGTTTCCGGAAAGCGGGGGGCCTCTCCCCCCGCACCCCCGGAAGCCCAACCAAGGAATTTATCCAATGAAAAAAATCGAAGCAGTCATCAAACCCTTCAAACTTGAAGAAGTGAAGGAAGCCCTCACAGAAATCGGCGTCGAAGGCCTCACGGTCTCCGAAGTCAAGGGTTTCGGCCGCCAGAAAGGCCACACCGAAATCTACCGCGGTTCCGAATACACCGTCGACTTCCTCCCCAAGGTGAAGATCGAAATCGTCCTCGGTGATGCCCTCATCGACAAGGCGGTTGAAACCATCGTCAAGGCCGCCAAAACCGGCAAGATCGGCGATGGCAAGATCTTCATCCTCCCGGTTGAAGAAGCCGTCCGCATCCGCACGGAAGAAAAGGGCGAGAAGGCCGTCTAACTTCCCAGACCGTTCTCTGCCGCAGGAGATTCCGGACTAGCCGGAATCTCCTGCTTCTTTTTACACTTGATCCGGTGATCGATAGATCCCATCGTGTCCCGACTTGATGCTTGCTGTGCATCCTTCCTGCCAACGGTTGGGGGCCCCGGACCCCAGATGAATCCTCCCGTTGAAAAAAAACCGCCGCCCGCCCTGTGGCGCGTGCTTTCTCTGGCACTGGACGATCCGAAGGTGCTGGCCAAGATGGCGCTGTTCCAAACTTTCCAGGCGCTTTCTTATATTCCCTTCACCGCTGGGGTGGGTTGGTTTGTGGATCACGTTTTGCTGGCGGGAAAATCCTGGCATTGGATCGCGGCATATTTTATCGCCAATATTTTGTGGTGGCCCGTTCATGCCTGGTTTACCGTCAAGGCCTTTGCCTGCTCCCAGGTCATTCTGCGCCAAATCATCGCCAAAATGCGGCGCCTTACCGTCGACCACCTGCAGCGCATGTCCATGAGTTTTTTCACCCGGCACGGTGCCGGGGCCTTGTCGAACAAGGTCACGGTGGATCTTGCGCGTCTGGAGGGGTTTCTTTCCGCGACCTGCAACCGCATCTGGGTGGAAACAGTCATCAGTATTGGGACCTTTTTTTACCTGTCCTGGTTGAACCCGCGGCTAACATTGCTGGCCGTCTCCCTGATCCCCGTCCAGATAATCATGGTCAGGCTGCTCCACCACCGCCTCAAATCCCTCAACCAGCGCGTGCAAATCGAGGGGGAAAACTTCTCCGAACGGATGGTGGAATTTATTGCCGGCATGCGGTTGACGAAGAGTTTCGGGAACGAGGAAATGATGTCGAGCCGGCTGGCCCAAACGATTGAGAACCTGCGTGCGGCCGGCTACGATGCCAGCCTGGCCATCCGTTGGATGTTGATGTGGCTGCAAATGGCCACCAGCATCATACCCGTCCTGGTCTGGTGCGCCGGGGGGTGGTTTTACCTTCAGGGCCAGGCAACCATGGGTGAGTTGGTCGCCTTCACCGCCCTGCTTAGCTTCCTCCAAAGCGGCATCAATGCTGTCATCGGTGCATTTGAACAATGGCTCCCGACCAAACCCGGCATGGAGGCCCTGTTCGAAATTCTAGATTCCAAGGAAGTGGAGGCGTTTCTCAAACCTCGGCGCCCGCTCCTCCTGCGCGGCGGCATTCATTTGGAATCGGTTACGTTTTGTTACCCCGGCAATAAACAACCTGCCCTGCATGGTATTGATCTGGTCATTCCCCCGGGCCAAACCGTCGGTCTGGTCGGGGAGACTGGTGCGGGAAAATCCACTTTTGTCGATTTGATCATGGGCTTCTATGTCCCCACATCCGGAAGAATTCTGTGGGACGGGTCCTCCCTTGAAGAAATCGGTTGTCTTCCGCTGAGAAGGGCTACCGCCATCCTGGGCCAGGAGGCCTTTCTGTGGAATGACTCCATTCGGGAGAACATCCGCTTCGGACGTTCCAATGCCACGGATGCGGAGGTCGAGGCCGCAGCCCGGCAGGCCCAGGCTGACGCCTTCATCCGCCGGTTGGAAAACGGCTACGATACCCGCTGTGGCGAGCGCGGAGGTCGACTGTCCGGTGGTCAAAGGCAACGCATCGCCCTGGCCCGTGTTTTCCTCCGCAATCCCGCGATTGTCATCCTCGACGAGCCCACCAGTGCCCTTGATGTGGAGACGGAAGCACGGTTGCAGGAGGACCTCCTTATCCTCTGCCACAACCGAACCACGCTGATTGTGGCCCACCGGCTGTCCACCCTGCGCTGGGTGGACCGGGTTCTGGTGTTCCGTGACGGAACCATCGTGGAGGACGGCAAATTGGGGAATCTGCTGGCGAATCAACAGGGCTACTTCCACCGGCTTCACGCCCTGCAGAGCCTCGGCACACTGGTGCCCGGCCAAACCGGCACCACTTCCTCCTTGTCTGACAACCCAAAACCGCTTTACTGAAAGTGCCTATGAAAAAAATCGAAGCCATCATCAAGCCTTTCAAGCTCGAAGACGTTAAAGAAGCCCTCAGCGAAACGGGCGTGGAAGGGTTGACCGTGACCGAGGTCAAGGGCTTCGGGCGCCAGAAAGGGCACACCGAAATTTACCGCGGCTCCGAATACACCGTCGACTTCCTTCCCAAGGTGAAGATCGAAGTGGTGGTGGATGACGCTTTGTTGGAAGCCGCCACGGCGGCCATCATCCGTTCGGCCAAAACAGGCAAGATCGGTGACGGAAAAATCTTCATCATCCCGATTGATGACGCGATCCGCATCCGCACGGAAGAGCGCGGCGCCAAGGCGATCTGACGATTCCCGTCAGGGTTCGTCGTAGAGCAAAACACAGCGGAAACCCCGGCTGTTGCTGCGCTCATTGAGCCCGGAGTAGTCCTGCGCGTCCAAAGCCAGGCTTTCCTTGAGCGAGCTGACCCACGAGCCTCCCCGGAGCACGCGAAGGTCGGCTTTTCCGGCGTAAAGATCCTGGCACCATTCGGCGACGTTGCCCCGGACATCGTATAGGCCGAAGGCATTCGGCATACCGGCTCCCACTTCTCTCGGGGAACGCGTCTGGGGATCGTTGAAGACAGAGACCGCATCGGCCAGCCCGGTGTTGGCGGCATAAGCCTCCCACTCCTTCTCGGTCGGCAGCCGGTATCGGAGGGTGGCCGGCAACTGGCCCGAGCGGGCCTCCGCGGTGGTCAAACGGCGGCAAAACTCCTGGGCGTCTTTCCAACTGACATTTTCCACCGGCTTGCGGGGTCCCTTGAACTGGCTGGGGTCCGCGCGCATGACCCGGAGAAAATCGTCCTGGGTGGTCTCATAGCGCGAGACCCAGCCCTGCAAAGGAGGCACCCAGACCATCTTCATGCCGATGGAATTGTCGTAGTCGGATCCAAAAGGGGGGCCGGGTGAGGGGGTAAGCGTCACGCTGAAGGTCGTCTCGCGCCCTTTCTGGATCTGGCCGCTGACTTCCGCGGTGTCATATCCCTTGAATCCGATGCGGAAAGTGACCGGGCCGGTGGGAAGACCCGTCAGGGCCAGTGGGGTGATCCCGATGGACTTGCCTCCGGAGTAGACCTTGGCCTTGTCTGGCTTGCTGGTGATCTGCACATTCCCCAACTGCCGCACCAGAACAACCGTGGGGGGTGCGCTTCGTTCTCCTTCGCGCACCTCCAGATCGAGATCGACCGGGTCGTAACCCTTGAGGCGGATCTGGGCCGTGGTCGCACCCACCGGAACGGCCGGAAACTCCGCCGGGCTTTTCAGGGTGGGGAGCGAACCGAGGGTGATTTCGGCCCCGGCCGGTTGCGTGGTGATTTGCACGGAACCCCGGGCCCGGGCCTTCCGGTCCGCTTCTTCGGCTTCCCGTTGGCGGGCAAGTTGTGCCGCCGCTTCGGCTTCGGCCTCACGGGCCTTGCGTGCCTCGGCCTCGGCCGCCAGGGCCTGCTCGGCTTCTTTTTTCAGCCGGGCTTCTTCTTCCTTCTTCAAGCGGGCTTCTTCCACCGCCCGCACCGCCGCCTCTTTGCGTGCCTTTTCGGCCGGCAGATAGGACTGTGTGTACCACCAGCCGACGCCGGCCACCGGCAGGCACACCGCCAAAACAATGATGGCGTTGATGAGAAAATCACGGGTCAACCAACGCCCGATGCCCGGGCCGCGTTTTCCTTTCACCTTGGTGGCACCTGGTTTGAAACCCAGCCGGAGGGCGACCCGTCGCATGCTTTCGGGCCGTTTGGCGGGATCTTTCTGCAGGCAGGCGGTGATGACTTCTTCCCATTCCGCCGGGATGGGCTTGCCCTGACGGCCCAGTTCCGTGCGCCTTTGGCCGGGTGACGGCGGAACCTTCTCCCTCACCTGCTGGCGGATATCCCCGAGGTAAAAGGGGGGATGGCCGGTCAGGAGGGCATACAAACAGGCTCCGAAGGCATAAACATCGTCAGCCACTCCGGGAACCTGTCCGGATAGTATCTGCGGACTGCGGTAGGCATCGGTGTCCTTCGCCCCCATGGTCTGCTGTTCCTTTTCCGCCCAGAGTGCCAGGGAGCGGTCGAGGAGAAAGTCGATGACCTTGACCCCCTTTTCCTCATCGATCAGGATATTCTGCAGCTTGAGGTCTCCATGGACCACCCCCACCGCCTCATGGGCGTAAATCAGGGCCTCGCAGCATTGGCCGACCCACGGCCGGATGCGGTCGACCTCAAAATAGCCCGCGGCCTGTTTGATCAAGCGGATGGATAGCGGTTCCCCTTCCACGTCTTCCGTGGCGACCGCCGTCCAGGTGTTGTCGTGGTGGACGTCGAACGTTTCCACGATGTGTCGGTGGCGGAGGGGAATCGTGCGCCGCACTTCGGCATGAATGCGGGCATCGGATGCCGGCTGCGCGGTCAGGGCCTTGGGCAATACCTTCAGCAGCACGGCACGGTGCCGGGTCCGGTCATAGGCCGACCAGAGTTCACAATACCCGGCGCTTCCCCGTGCTTCCTTGAGCTCGATATGGTCGACAAGCACCATGCCGGGCTGGAAGCCCGGGCCGATCTTGTTTCTCAGGGAGAGCCGCGGGACCGGCGACTCAGAGCCGGTGCTGTGATCCATTGCCCCACTCGATGCCCGAATTTCCGGGAAATGACAAGACAGGCCTTTTTGCGGACGATGAAAAAAAAGCGGCGTCCCGGTGGGGACGCCGCCCTGAATGCAGACTTGTGCGGATGTTTACTTGGTCGGAACTTCCGAGATCGTCTTGAGAATCCGGCTGGCGATGGCGTAGGGATCGCCCTGGGAATTCGGGCGGCGGTCTTCCAGATAGCCCTTGTAGCCGTTGTTGACGAAGCTGTGGGGCACCCGGATCGAAGATCCACGGTCGGCGATGCCGTAGGTGAATTTGTCGATGGATTGGGTTTCGTGGAGGCCGGTCAGGCGCAGGTGGTTGTCCGGTCCGTAAACCGCGACGTGCTCATCCATGTTCTTGGCAAACTGGGCCATGAGTTTCTCGAAGTATTCCTTGCCGCCGACTTCGCGCATGAATTTGGTCGAGAAGTTGGAGTGCATGCCGGAACCGTTCCAGTCGAGATCCTTGCCGAGGGGTTTGCAATGCCATTCGATGTCGATGCCGTATTTTTCGCAAAGACGGAGGAGGAGGTAACGGGCCATCCAGACTTGGTCGGCCGCGGTCTTGGAACCTTTGCCGAAGATCTGGAATTCCCACTGGCCTTTGGCCACTTCGGCGTTGATGCCTTCGTGGTTGATGCCGGCGTCCAGACAGAGGTCCAGGTGTTCCTCGACGATCTGGCGGGCGATGCTGCCGACGTTCTTGTAGCCAACGCCGGTGTAATAGGGACCTTGGGGGCCGGGGTAACCACCGGCCGGGAAGCCGAGGGGGGCGCCATCTTCATAGAGGAAGTATTCCTGCTCGAAACCGAACCAGGCATCGGGATCATCGAGAATGCCGGCGCGGGTGTTGGACGGGTGGGGGGTCTTGCCATCGGGCATCATGACTTCGCACATGACGAGCACGCCGTTCTTGCGGGTGGTGTCAGGGAAGACGGCCACGGGCTTGAGCATGCAGTCGGAGCTGCGGCCTTCGGCCTGGCGGGTCGAGCTTCCATCGAAGCCCCACATCGGGAGCTCTTCCAGTTTGGGGAAGCTGCTGAATTCTTTGATTTGGGTCTTGCTGCGCAAGTTGGCGACCGGCGTGTATCCGTCCAGCCAGACATATTCGAGTTTGTATTTGGCCATATTTCTTTGTTGGGTTGTTGGATTGTTTGGGACGGTGGCGTGTGCACACGCCCCCACCCGTTGGCGGCTCATGGGTTACCACGCCCGCCCTTGGACGTCAAATGAAGCAGGTCTGGTGCCATTATCCGCCGATTTGTGCGTCGTCTCCTTCCCCACCGGCCCGCCGTTTACCGGCAGGTGGACTTTTGATTGCCGCAGGGCACTTCCTTGAAGAGCATGGGGGAATGGAACAGGTCAAGGATACCCGGCGCGCGCTGGTGCGCATTGGTTACGATGGCCGGGTCTGCAAAACTTTCCGCGGCCACCAGGCGGCCGAGCGCTTTGCCAACGAAGTCCGGGTCCTCCGCCACTTGGAATCCCGTGGATGCGGCTTCGTTCCTCGTATCCTGGATTCCGATCCGGCCCAGCTTTTCCTGGTCACCACCAATTGCGGCCGCCGGGTCGAACACCTGAGCGAGACCAAGCGGGCGGCGCTCTTTGCCGAACTGGAGACCTACGGCGTTCGCCATGAGGATCCGGAGACCCGCAATGTCACCTACCGCCAAAGTGACGGGCGCTTCTGCCTGATTGATTTCGAATTCGCGACCATTCTCGACGATCCTACCCATGTTTCCCCCAAACCGATGCCGGCAATGCCGACCTAAGACGATGAACCCCAGCGCCTCCGAAACCCCCCTTTCCCTGACTTGGTCCGCCATCACCCATACGGGAAAAGTCCGTTCCAACAACGAGGACTCCTTTCTTGGCCTGGCCCTGGACGCTGAGGGCGTGGCCTACTTGGGAAAAGAGGGACAAGGAAACTTCGGCCTGAGGGATTATGTCTTCGCCGTGAGTGATGGCATGGGGGGCGCCCGTGCCGGGGAATTCGCCAGCCGCATCACGGTGGAAAAAGTCACCAGACTCCTCCCCCGCGGCTTCCGCGCCGCCGCCGCCGGACAGGAAGTGGGTTTCACCGACCTTTACCAGGAATTGTTCGGCGAGATCCACCGTGCGTTGGATTACCTGGGTTCGCAATACGAGGAATGTCGCGGCATGGGGGCGACCCTGAGCCTGGCCTGGTTTTCGCCCAGGCGGATGCGTTTCAGCCACCTGGGAGACAGCCGGATCTACTTCCTGCCGGCGGAGGGGGGTATCCAGCAGATCACCCACGACCACACCCACATCGGCTGGCAACGCCGCAACGACAAAATCACCGAGCGCGAGGCCCGCTCCCACCCGGGGAAAAACTCCCTCCAAAAGGCCCTCGGCGCCGGACACCAGTTCATCGAACCCCAGACCGGCGCGTTGGATTGGAAGGCGGGCGATCTCTTCCTGCTCTGCACCGATGGATTGATCGACGGACTCTGGGACCGCCAGATTGAACGGCTTTTGCGCGAACCCGATGAACAGGAACGCCTCCTTCCCCCGGCGCTCCGCCTTCAGCAACGGGCCCTCGACAATTCCGGCCGCGACAACATCACCGCCCTGGTCATCGAAGCCACGGCCGGATGATCAAAGAAAATGGGCCCGTCCTCCTTTCACGATCAAGGGGGAGACCGGAAAAAGGGTTCCACTCGAATAAATAAATATTTTTCCGTTCCCGGTGTGCCTTGGGTCTCACCTAACTTGTTATTTAATCTAATCACCCTCCTTGTGGAAGCAGCATTCATGCGGTTTCAGGGCAGATTGCGAAGAAGGCCCGAGCGTCAAGCGCGTTGAAACAAGAATGCATGGGCGGGTCTTTTTTCTCTTGTCGTCTTTTTTCCTTGGCCTCTAATTGACCTCCCACGTTATGCAAGAACACCTCGGCACCCATGAACCCTCCGCCCTCTGGGAGAAGGTGTTTGCCGAACTCCAGAAGTTGATCTCGCCTGACGCCTGCCGCCGCTGGTTCCAGCCCGTCCGCCCCCTCAACTATGAGCCCGGCCTGCTTTCTTTGGGCGTGGAGAACACCATTTACCAATACTGGATCGAGGAAAACTACCTCCCGCAACTCCGGGACTGCCTCCACCTGATCACCGGCCGCGAGACCCGCGTCGCCTTCGAACTGGTCGGCACCCCGGGCCGGACGACCGCCCCGGTGGCCACCGAGGAAGTGGATGAACCCACCACCAAGGCTCCGGTCCGCACGGAACTGATCCCGCGTTATCTTTTTTCCTCTTTCGTCGAAGGAGCCGGCAACCAGTTTGCCCGCGCCGCGGCTTCGGCCGTGGCCGAGTCCCCGGCCCGAACCTACAACCCCCTCCTCATCCATGGCGCCGTCGGTCTGGGCAAGACCCACCTCATGCACGCCATCGGCCACCGCATTCTGGAAAAAAACGCCAAGGCCCGCGTCGTCTACGTCACTTCCGAGCAGTTCACCAACGAGTTTGTTTCCGCCATCCAGCACGGGGAACTGGTCAAATTCCGGCGCCGCTTCCGCCAGGCCGATGTTCTCTTCATCGACGACATCCAATTCTTCGGCGGCAAGGAACGCTCCCAGGAGGAGTTCTTCCACACCTTCAACGCCCTGTTCGATGGCAACAAGCAGATCGTGCTTTCCAGCGATGCCCCGCCTTCCGATATCAAGAACCTCGAGCAGCGCCTGGTCTCGCGTTTCGAATGGGGGCTGACGGCCGAACTCCAACCCCCGGACATCGAGACCCGCCTGGCCATCCTCCGCTCCAAAGCCGCCAAGCTGGAAGTCAAACTCGGGGATAGCATCCTTCTTTTCATTGCCGAAAACATCAAGGCCAACATCCGCCGCCTGGAGGGCGCCCTCAACCGCGTGGCCGCCTGGGCCGCCCTGAACGAACGCAAGATCACCCAAGCCCAGGTCGAGGACCTGCTCAAAGACTTCATCCAACAGGAAACCCGCCAGCAGATCACCATCGAGCTCATCCAGCGCCGCGTGGCCGAAAACTTCGATCTGCGCATGAATGACATGACCAGCAAGCGGCGCCCGAACAACATCGCCATCCCCCGCATGGTCGCCATGTATCTGGCCCGCAAAAAAACCGGCAAATCCCTGCAGGAAATCGGCGAATGCTTCGGTGGTCGGGACCACGGCACCGTCCTCCATGCCTGCCGCACCATCGAGGCCCGCATGGAAAAAGACGCCCACCTCAAACAACAGGTGCAATTCCTCATCCAAAAGCTGGAATCCAACCCGGTTTGACCGCGTTTTCTATCTTCTTCTGGCCACGGGCTTTCCAAGCCCCCTCCTGCTTCCGCACTTTTCCTGTGCCCAGTATCCTGCCAATAACTTGGGCAGATCCGCCGATATCTCCCCTCCCTTTTGTCCACGAGCCGACAAGTGCCGATACCTGCAGGGTCATTCACAAGGTTTTTTCCGGGTCAACCTATTGATAGCATTTGACTTGCGGCTGGACACATGGATTATTTACCCACTTATTACTACTGATTTTCTTTCTCTCTTAATTACTTAATACAGTGTATCCCATGAAGATCGTTATCCATCGCGACAAGTTCCTTGAAGGCCTGCAAATCGTCCAGAGCGTGGTCAGTTCCCGCACCACCCTTCCCGTCCTCAGCAACGTCCTCCTCCGCGCCGAAAACGGAACCCTCACGCTCTCCACCACCGATCTCGACACCGGCATCCGCACCAGCGTCGAAGCCGAAGTGGAAAAAGCCGGTGCCGCCACGCTCCCGGCGCGCCGCCTCCTCAGCATCATCCGCGAACTTCCCGCCACGGAAATCACCCTCGATATCGACAACAAGAACGCCGCCAGCATCAAGGCCGGTTCCAGCTTCTTCAAAATCATGGGTCTCCCCGAGGAAGACTTCCCCCCCTTCCCCAAAACCGAAGGGGCCCGCCTCTTCAAATTGGCCCAGAAGGATTTCCGGGAAATGCTCCGCAAGACCAACTACGCCATGTCCACGGACGAATCCCGCTATGTCCTCAATGGCGCTCTTCTCAGCCTCAAGGACCGCAAGCTCATCGTCGTCGCCACCGATGGACGCCGCCTCGCCCTCGTCGAACAGGAAATGGAATTCCCCAAGGCGAATGAGATCGACGTCATCCTCCCGACCAAGGCCGTCAACGAACTCCTGCGCACGCTCGGTGCCGAGGGCGATGTGGAAATCGCCATCGCCGAGAACCAGATCGCCTTTTCCATCGGCAACACCTACCTCATCTCGAAACTGATCGAGGGCAATTACCCGAACTACAAGCAGGTCATCCCCAGCGAGACCAAGGAACGCATCACCCTCGAGCGCGAACTGTTCCTGACCTCGATCAAGCGCGTGGCCCTGCTCTCCAGTGAGAAGTCAAACTCGGTCAAACTCAACTTCTCCAAGAACGGCATCGAGATCACCGCCAACACCCCCGACGTGGGCGAGGCCCGTGAATCCATCTCCGTTCCTTACAAGGGAAAAGAGTTCAGCATTGCTTTCAATCCGGAATACCTCGGTGATCCGCTCCGCAATCTGGACAGCGACCTAGTGCACTTTGACTTCACGGACGAGCTCAGTCCCGGCGTCATCCGCCACGACAAGCCCTTCCTCTACGTCATCATGCCCATGCGCACCGCCTGAGGCCCCGGCGGGCGCGTTGCACATCTCAAGAAATACAGTCCCCAAGGGACCGTATTTGGTTGAAAATACAGGTGTGACAGTATTTGGTTGAATGGCAGGACAGCTTTTCCCCGGACTTTCTATAAGTAACTACTGGCGAGTGGGATAGGAAGAATTCCCGAAAATCCAGACTCAACCGAAGTCCATGAGGGCTCCGGAAACCTGCCCCGGACATCCCAAACAGGCCGGATCGCATCCGTTCAAGCGGCGCGACCCCATTCGGGGCAGAAGCGAGCCATTCCTAGCGGGATCAACCGCGTCGATGGTCCAAACGGAGACTAGCCAGGGTCCATCCCTGTCCCTACCGTTTCACTAAGTTCTTCCCATGCCGATTACTGTTTCCGAAAGCTTTCCTTTTCGCCCCAGTCGCAGTCACGGCCCCTGCGCGACGTTTCTTGCCAGTATTTCCGGCCTACTTCTTCACTCACCCGCTTTCTACTAGGAAAACAGCACATGGACTCCGCCCAACTCAACTGGCTCACCAACTTCATCTGGAACATCGCCGACGATGTCCTCCGCGACGTTTACGTCCGCGGCAAATACCGCGACGTCATCCTGCCCATGACCGTCCTGCGTCGCCTCGATGCAGTGCTGGAGCCGACCAAGGCCGCCGTGCTCGAAATGAAGGCTGCCCTCGACAAGGAAGGCGTCACCAACCAGGACGACGCCTTGCGCTCCGCCTCGGGCCAAGCCTTCTACAACACCTCGCCCTTCCTCCTGCGCGACCTCAAGTCCCGCGCCACCCAGCAGAAGCTCAAGGACGACTTCGAGGCCTACCTCGACGGCTTTTCGCCGAACGTGCAGGACATCCTGAACAACTTCTCCTTCCGCAACCAGATCCCGAAGCTCTCCAAGGCCGACGCCCTCGGCATGCTCATCGAGAAGTTCCTCGATAAGGACATCAACCTCAGCCCGCACCCCGTCGGCGAGATGCCTGGCCTCGACAACCACAGCATGGGCACGATGTTTGAGGAACTCGTCCGCCGCTTCAACGAGGAGAACAACGAGGAAGCAGGCGAACACTGGACGCCCCGCGACGCCGTCCGGCTCATGGCCAACCTCATGTTCCTGCCCGTGGCCGACCGTATCGAGAGCGGCACGTATCTCCTCTACGACTGCGCCTGCGGCACGGGCGGCATGTTGACTGTCGCCGAGGAAACCCTCCAGCAGATCGCCAAGTCGCGCGGCAAGCAGATCGCTACCCACCTCTACGGTCAGGAAATCAGCGACGAGACCTACGCCATCTGCAAGGCCGACATGCTCCTCAAGGGCGACGGCGACGCGGCGGACAACATCGTCGGCGGCTCGGAGCACAGCACCCTGTCCAACGACGCCTTCCGCGGACGCGAGTTCGACTTCATGCTCGCCAATCCGCCCTATGGCAAAAGCTGGAAGGCCGACCTCGAACGCATGGGTGGCAAGAAGGACCTCAAAGACCCGCGCTTCGTCATCCAGCACGCCGGCGAGTCCGACTACTCCCTCCTCACCCGTAGCAGCGACGGCCAGATGCTCTTCCTCGCCAACATGCTGGCGAAGATGAAGCACGACACCCCGCTCGGCAGCCGCATCGCCGAGGTCCACAACGGCTCGTCACTCTTCACCGGCGACGCCGGCCAGGGCGAGAGCAACATCCGCCGCTGGATCATCGAGAGCGACTGGCTGGAAGCGATCGTCGCCCTCCCGCTGAACCTCTTCTACAACACCGGCATCGCCACCTATGTCTGGGTGCTCTCCAACCGTAAGCCCGAGCACCGCCGCGGCCGGGTCCAGCTCATCGACGCCACCCCATGGTTTCGCCCGCTGCGCAAAAACATGGGCAAGAAGAACTGCGAACTCGCCCCCGAACACATCCAGCAAATCTGCGACACCTTCCTCGCGTTCCAGTAAACCCCGCAGTCGAAAATCTTCCCCAACGCCGCCTTCGGCTATTGGAAGGTGAAGGTCGAGCGCCCGCTCCGCCTCCGCAGCCAGCTCACCCGCCAGCGCATCGAGGCCCTCCGCTTCGCCTCCGGCGACGAGGAAATCCGCGCCGCGCTCTACGAACAGCTCGGCGACGATCTCTTCGAGAAACCGGCCGCCGTCCGCGATGAACTCGCCAAGCTCGTGGACAACTGGGGTCAGGACGACGCCGGCGACGACGAGGAAAACGGCGAAGGCGGCGGCAAGAAAGGCCTGCCCGAGAAGACCAAGAAGAAGCTCCTCGATCCCGACACTTGGAAACGCGACGCCGCGCTCGTCGAGACAGCGGAGAAACTCCGCGCCGCGCTGGGCGACGGACTCTTCCAGGACCACAACGTCTTCCTCGAACAGGTGGATGCCGCCCTAAAGAAGCTCGGCATGAAAATCTCCGCCTCCGACCTCAAGCCCATCATCAACGCCGTGAGCTGGCGCGACGAAGCCGCCCCGCCCGTCATCAAGAAAGTCCACAAACCCGGCAAAGCCCAGCCCGATCCGCTGCGCGGCCTGTATGAAGCCAAGGTCGCGGGCAAGGCTGCCCTCGTCGAATACGAGCCCGACAGCGAACTGCGCGACTTCGAACAAATCCCGCTGCTGGAGGAAGGCGGCATCGAAGCCTTCATCCGCCGCGAAGTCCTGCCCTACACGCCCGATGCCTGGATCGTCGAGGCCGACACCAAGATCGGCTACGAAGTCAGCTTCACCCGCCACTTCTACCAGCCGCCGCAACTCCGCACCCTTGCCGAGATCAGCGCCGATATCCTCAAGCTCGAACAGGAAACCGAGGGCCTGCTCAGCGAAATCACGAAAGGAGTGCAAGCCTAAGCCATGTCCACCCAGCGCTACTCCGTCACCCCGCATCCCATCGAAACGCTGCTCACATGGGTCAAATCCCGCGAGATTGCCATTCCCGAGATCCAGCGCCCCTTCGTCTGGGAGCCGACCAAGGTCCGTAACCTCCTCGATTCGCTCTACCAGGGCTATCCCGTGGGCTACCTCATTGCGTGGCGCAACCCGACGGTGAAGCTCAAGGACGGCAGCCATTCGGCGGGCAAGCGCATCCTCATCGACGGACAGCAGCGAGTCACCGCGCTCATGGCGGCTCTCCTCGGCCAGGAAGTGCTGACGAAGGACTATGAGACCGTCCGCATCCGCATCGCCTTCCATCCCGTCGAGGAGAAGTTCGAGGTCAACAACCCCGCCATCAGCAAGAACGCCGCGTGGATTCCCGATGTGGCCGAGCTTTTCTCTCCGGAGGTCAAACTTCTCCAACTCACCAAAAGATACTGCGAGGCCAACCCCGGTGTGGATGCCGACGTTCTGTTCTCCACTCTCGAAAAGCTGCGCAAGATCATCAACAACCACGTCGGCATCATCGATCTCGCCGAGGATCTCGACATCGAGACCGTGACCGAGATTTTCATCCGGGTGAACTCCGCCGGGGCGTCTCTCAGCCAGGCCGACTTCGCTATGTCCAAGATCGCCGCGAACGAAACCTACGGCGGCAACCTCCTGCGCAAAGCTATCGACTACTTCTGCCATCTTGCCGTCGCGCCCGAGTTTCATGCCCGCATCAAAAATGGCGATGCCGCCTTCGCCGCCTCCGAGTTTTACCCAAAGCTCGCGTGGCTGGCCGAGGTGAACGACGACCTCTACGACCCGGCCTACACCGACATGCTTCGGGTCGCCTTCACCTCAGAATTCGGCCGGGGCAAGCTCCAGGACCTCGTCGCCCTCCTCTCCGGCCGTAATTTCGAGACCAAGCAATACGAAGACGCCATCGCCGAGCAATCCTTCGCCAAGCTCAAGACCGGCATCCTCAATTTCATGAGCAAGACGCACTACGACCGTCTTGTCATGACGCTCCGCTCCGCCGGCTTCGTGAACAGCAGCCTCATCGGGGGCCAGAACGGCGTGAACTTCGCCTATATTATCTACCTCCGCGGTCGCGCCGAGGGCATGCCCGCCGCCGATCTTGAGCGGCTCGTCCGCCGCTGGTATGTCATGAGTGTTCTGACCGGACGCTACGCGGGCAACCCCGAGTCGAATTTCGACTTCGACATCCGCCAGATCGAGGCGCGCGGCCTCGCCTCCTACGCCAACGCCGTCATCGAAGCGGAACTCAGCGACAGCTATTGGCAAAACCTCCTGCCCCAGGAGATGGAGACCTCCTCCTCGACCAGCCCTTACTTCCATGCCTTCCGCGCCGCCCAGGCCAAGCTCGGCGACAAGGGCTTTCTCTCGCGCGACATCACTGTGCGCGACCTCCTGCTCAACCGCACCGACGTGCACCACGTCTATCCCAAGGATTGGCTCAAACGGGAACACGACCTCTCCAAAGGGCGCTACAACCAGATCGCCAATTTCGTCCTCGCCCAGAGCGAGATCAACATCGCCATCAGCAACACCTCGCCGCACATCTACTTTGCCGAACTGGCGGAGCAGGTCCGGGGGGGAACGGTCAAATACGGCGGGATCACCGATGAGGCCGAGCTTCGCGCCAACCTCCGCGAGAATTGCCTGCCCGAGACCCTCCTGGATGGCGACATTCCGGAATACGACGCCTTCCTCGAAACCCGTCGCCACCTCATGGCGCAAAAACTCAAGACCTGGTTCAGCACGCTATGATCGAGGGACTCCAGCCGTATTCGGAATACAACGAGTCGGAGCAGAAATGGCTCGGACGGATTCCGGCCCATTGGTCGCTGCTCCCGAACCGTGCGCTGTTTGAGGAAGTCAAAGACCGCAATCATCCCAACGAAGAGATGCTGTCCGTGACCATCACGCGAGGAATCATCCAGCAGAAAGCACTGCTCACCGACACGTCCAAGAAGGACAGCTCGAACGTCAACAAGGGCGCTTACAAACTCGTTCAACCCGGCGACATCGCCTACAACAAGATGCGCGCTTGGCAGGGAGCGGTTGGCGCATCCAGCTTTCGCGGCATCATCAGTCCAGCCTACGTTGTGATGCGACCCCGCAAGGACTGCACGCCTTGGTATTACCATCACCTCTACCGGACACCTTCTTTTGCCAAAGAAGCCGAGCGTTGGTCCTACGGCATCACGTCCGACATGTGGAGTCTCCGACCGGAGCATTTCAAAGTCATATACTCCGTTCAGCCTCCCCCCGACGAACAAGCGGCCATTGTGCGGTTTCTGGAGCATGCGAACCAGAAGATCGACGGGTTCATCCGGGCGAAGCGGAAGCTGATCGGGCTGCTGAACGAGCAGAAGCAGGCCATCATCCACCGCGCCGTCACCCGCGGCCTCGATCCCCACGCCACACTCAAACCCTCCGGCATCCCCTGGCTCGGCGACATCCCGCAAGAATGGACTCCGCAGCGCCTGAAAAACGTCTGCCGCATTCGAGGGGGATATGCGTTCAAGACGGATTCGTTCAGAGATGCAGGCGTTCCCGTCATTCGCATGAGCAACCTGCGCCGGGGACGTCTCGATCTAGCCGACGCGGTTCGCATCGCGCCGGCAGATTGCGTCGCTGGATTTGAACTCAAGGAAGGCGATGTGCTCTATGGGCTGTCGGGCAGCATTGGCGAAACGGGAAGCCTTGGAAACTTCGCCGTCGTCCGGGCGGGCGACATGCCCGCGCAGCTCAATCAGCGTGTAGCTCGATTTCGACCAGAAGAGCGTGAACTGCTCGTCCGGTTTCTTGTGTTCATGCTCCAAACCTCCGTTTTCTACGATCAAGTGCTGGCGGACACCACAGGAACGGCGCAATTTAATGTGAGCACGAACGATGTCGGAAGGGTCACGTTCGCGCTGCCATCCACAGCACAGCAAACGGAAATCTGCGATTGGTTGGATACGGAGTTGAGCAGACCCAACGAGCTAATCGCCCGGACGGAGCGAGAAATCGCGCTGATGCAGGAATACCGGACGCGGCTGACGGCGGACGTGGTGACGGGCAAGCTGGACGTCCGCCCCGCCGCCGCCCACCTGCCCGATTCGACCCCCGAAACCGCCACCGAAGCGCCAGACGAAAACGAAAGGGAAGAAAACGAACCATGAGCACCAAGAACGTTGGAACGCGGTTTTTGGACGCCTTTGCTCAAGTGGGTAATCTCCAAACGCAAACAAGTCAGGCGAAGGCGCTCGGCGTTACTCAGCCAACCATCAGCAACTGGAAGAAGGGCGGAACACCAAGGGAAAGCAACTTCATTCGGGCGTTTCATTACTTCCTGAATCTCGGCATCAAGCAAGGCAGGAAGAAGGAGGTCGGCAAACTGATAGGAGCTGTATCATTCGTCGAAGGCACGAGTAATCAAACAAAGCTGGCGGCTGCGGCTGGCGTCAAGCAGGCTACCATCAGCAATTGGAAAAGCGGCGCAGCTTTCCCAACCAAAAACAACATCGCCAAACTTCTGCGTCAGCGGTCCAGACTGAAGGTCCGGATTTTGACAGAGATGTTTTCCATTAAACCCGTTTCAGCAGGCGCAACCTGGCGGATTCACGCAGACCCTGCGAAGCGCAAAAAGTTGCAGGATCTCCTGACGGGAAAGCATGGCATCTACGTATTCTATGATTCCCGCGGGATAGCTACATACGTAGGGATGGCGCAAAAATTGGATTTTTTTACCGAGATTGAGCAGCGGCTGAAGCAGGCAAAGCTACGGGGCAAGCACTACGTGGATGGTTTGCAGCCAAAGACAAATGTGTGCCAAGGCCAAGTAGTGTGCCGAATGAGTGCCTATGAAGTGCCGGACCTTCAATCGATAAGGCCGTTGGAAGCATTTGCGATCCGCGCCTTCATGAATGGCATCTTGAATCGCCGACGGGAGAGCCTGAAATGAGAACGACTGATGTCACCCGGACGGAGCGAGAAATCGCGCTGATGCAGGAATACCGAACGCGGCTGACGGCGGACGTGGTGACGGGCAAGCTGGACGTCCGCCCCGCCGCAGCCAAACTCCCCGACCTCACCCCCTCCACCCCCGAACCTGCTGGTGAAGATCCGCTAGACGAACCCGAGGAGATCGAAGCATGACAAAGACCCCTATTGGAAAGCTTGAACGTGTGGACTTGCGGGAAGTCTGGAAGCATGAGGCGCATAACTTCACCCAATGGCTGGAGAACAACATCGGCGTCCTCAACGACGCACTCGATCTCAACCTTGTGAATGTGGACCGTGAGCAGGCCGCCGGCTCATTCAGTATTGACCTTGTGGCGGAGGACGAAGGCGGCGGCACGGTCATCATCGAAAACCAGCTCGAAAAGAGTAATCACGATCATCTCGGAAAGCTCATCACCTACCTCACGGCCATGAGCGCCAAGGCGGCCATCTGGATTGTTTCTGACCCGCGTCCGGAACACGTGGCCGCCATCACCTGGCTCAATGAATCCAGCAGTGCCGCGTTCTACATGGTCAAAGTGGAAGCCGTGCGCATTGGTGATTCGCCGCCAGCGCCCCTGTTCACGCTGATTGTCGGCCCGTCCGAGGAAACTCAAAGCGTCGGGCAGGCGAAAAAGGAAATCGCGGAACGCTACGGCATCCGCAAGCGATGGTGGTCCACATTGATCGAACGCTCCGGCAAGGTGAACAAGCTCCATGCACATATCACGCCCGGCGAGTATGCCTGGATCGGCGCGAGTTCCGGCTTGCGCGGTCTGAATCTCAACTACGTGGTGACGCAGGATTGGCGCGGAGCGGAGCTATACATTGATCGTGGCAAAGATTCCGAGGACGAGAATAAGTTTATCTTTGACCAACTTGCTGCGCACAAATCGGAGATCGAGGACGCTTTCGGAGGCGAACTGAGCTGGGAGCGACTGGATGGCAAGCGCGCCTGCCGCATCCGCATCGGATTATCTGACGGCGGCTACCGAACTGCGGAGGAAAAGTGGCCAGCATTGCAAGATGAAATCATCAAGGCAATGGACCGCCTGGAGAAATCTCTTCGTCCATACTTGAGCCAGCTGAAATTAAAAGGATGAGTGCGAATTTCATAGCCGGGGATGTGTGGCCACAACTCACAAAAGCTGCACGTTCCACTCAGCAACGCTGCGCTGTGGCTGTGGCCTATTTTGGCAAGGGCGCAAGCCGCCTGCTCCCACTCCCGAAAGGCAGCATTCTCGTGGTGAACGCCAGTGAATCAGCCGTGAAATCGGGACAGACCTGCCCGGCAGACCTGTTAGCAATGAGCAAACGGGGTGTGCGCGTTTACAGCGTGGCCAACTTGCATGCCAAAGTCTTTGTTTTGGGCCGGGTTGTCTATGTCGGCTCGGCGAATGTGTCGAGGCACTCGGCTCAGCAACTTTTTGAAGCTGTAATCCGCACTATGGATGCTGAAGTGTTGTCTTCCGCAAAGCAGTTTATCCAGCAGAGCTGCAGTGACCCATTGTCACGCGATTACCTGCGGCAACTCCAGGCTCTTTACCGCCCGCCTTTTCTCAGCAGCAAAAAGGTTGCAGCTCCGACACATCGATCCTTGCGCCGCAGTGTTTCCCGGTGCTTTCTGGCCCAGTTGGAACGAATATCACTTCCGAACAAGGAGCTTCAGCCAATTTTGAAAGGTCGCAGAGCGGTTAAAAAACAAATGCGGCATCCCCGAAGTAGCAGACTTCAGTGGTTCATGGACGATGCAAGGAGCGTTTACCGCTTTGGCGACTTGATCATCCAAGCGGTGCATCATGAATCAGGAAAAGTTCTTTTTGTGCCGCCAGCGCGGGTCTTGAAGCTTATGCCGGCAATCAGGGAAGGGGGTAGAGCCACAGCAATCTACCTTGAGACCCCGCCGCAAAAGGGCAGAATGCTTGAAACACTGGTAAAGAAGCTAGGGCATGGCTCAAAGAAAAAACTACTGACCGAAGGTTTGCTTCGGGACTATACATTCCGGGAAGCGTTGCTGCGAATTTGGAGCGATTAAGCCATGAGAACTGACACCTCCGAAAAAGGCCTTGAAACGCTGATCATGCGCCACATGACTGGCTCGGATGGTTTGCCATCAGAAGCGTCGGGAGTGTTGGCAGAAGCCAAGCCGCTCAAGGGCGGCAGCGGTTGGTTCGCCGGCAAGGCTACCTCCTATGACCGCGAGTTCGCCGTGGATGTGGAGCAGCTTTTCACCTTTCTTCAATCCACCCAACCTGATGAGTTTGCCAAGCTCGGCATCGGTGATTACAAGGACAAGAAGAACATCGCCCGGCAGAAGTTTCTCGCCCGCCTGCAAGGAGAGATTTCCCGTCGAGGCACAATTGATGTGCTGCGCCACGGCATCAAACACAATGCATTGAGCTTCGAACTGTTCTACGGCACGCCCTCGCCGGAGAACCAGAAAGCGGTGGAGCGCCACGCTCAGAACCGTTTTAGCATCACCCGCCAGCTGGCCTACAGCCGCGAGGAAACCAAACGGGCGCTGGACCTGTGCGCGTTCATCAATGGCCTGCCGGTGATGACGTTCGAGTTGAAGAACAGCCTGACCAAGCAGACGGTCGAAGACGCCATCGAGCAATACAAGCGGGACCGCGACCCGCGCGAGACACTCTTCGAATTCGGTCGCTGCGTGGTGCATTTCGCGGTGGATGATGCACGGGTGGCGTTCTGCACCCACCTCAAGGGCGCCAAAGGCTCAGCCAAGGATTCGTGGTTTCTGCCATTCGACCAGGGCTGGAACGACGGCGCAGGCAATAAGCCAAACCCGGATGGCCTGAAGACGGATTACCTCTGGAAACGTATCCTCACGCCGGCAGGGCTAACGGAGATTCTGGAGAACTATGCGCAGATCGTGGAGGAGGAGAACCTCAAGACCGGCAAAAAGAAGAAGGTTCAAATTTTCCCGCGCTACCATCAGCTCGACGTCGTGCGTAAACTCCTCGCCGACGTGCGCGCCAAGGGCGCGGGCCAGAAGTATCTCATCCAGCACTCGGCCGGCAGTGGCAAGTCCAACTCCATTGCATGGCTGGCGCATCAGCTCATCAGCACGCGCAAGGACGGCAAGGAAGCGTTCGATTCCGTCATCGTCGTCACGGACCGCCGTATCCTCGACAAGCAGATTCGGGAGACGATCAAGGGCTTCGCCCAAGTCAGCAGCATCATCGGTGCCGTGACGGATGGCGGGGGCACTTCAAAGACCCAGCAGCTTTCCAAATTTCTCAAGGACGGCAAGAAGCTCATCATTTCCACCGTCCAGACCTTCCCGTTCGTGCTCGATGCCATCGGCGGCGAGCATCGCGGCGGGAAGTTCGCCATCATCATCGACGAAGCACACAGCAGTCAGGGCGGGCGGACCGCTGCGGCGATTAGCGCGGCGCTTGCGGACGATATCGAATCGGACAACGAAGATTGGATCAACGCCGAGCTGGAGAAGCGCATCAAGTCCAAGAAGCTTTTGCGCAACGCCAGTTACTTTGCCTTCACCGCTACGCCGAAGAATAAGACGCTGGAAATGTTCGGCATCCCGTATCCCGAAGGCGGCGAGATCAAGCACCGCCCCTTCCACGGTTACACGATGAAGCAGGCCATTCAGGAAGGCTTCATCCTCGACGTGCTGAAGCATTACACGCCCGTCGAGAGCTACTATCGCCTCGCCAAAACCATCCCGGGAGACCCGGAATACGACGTGAAAAAGGCCCGCAAAAAGCTGCGCCTTTACGTCGAGAGCCACAGCAAGGCCATCCGCGACAAGGCGGAGATCATGGTGGACCACTTCCTCGAACAGGTCATCGGTCAGAACAAGATCGGCGGGCAGGCGCGGGCTATGGTGGTGACCGGCAGCATCCAGCGGGCGATTCGGTATTTCTTCGCCTTCCGCGATTACCTCACGGAAATCAAAAGTCCCTACAAAGCCATCGTGGCTTTCTCTGGGGAGCCTGAGTTCAAGGGCGAGAAAGTCAGTGAGACTAAGCTGAATGGTTTTCCCAGCGGCGAAATTGCCGACCGCTTTCAGGAAGACCCATACCGTTTCCTTATCTGCGCCGACAAGTTCCAGACCGGCTACGACGAGCCGCTCCTGCACACGATGTATGTGGACAAGGTGTTGAGCAGTATCAAGGCCGTGCAAACGCTCTCGCGCTTGAACCGCGCACACCCGAAGAAACACGATGTCTTCGTGCTCGATTTCCAGAATGACACCGAAACTATTGAAAAGGCTTTCGCGGATTACTACCGCACCACGATTCTCAGCAAGGAGACCGATGCGAACAAACTGCACACGCTGAAGAACGAACTGGATGCGTTTCAGGTCTATTCGCCCGAGAAGGTGAATGAGTTGGTCGAGCTGTATCTCGGCGGCGCGGAACGAGAGAAGCTCGATCCCATCCTCGACGCCTGCGTGGCGGTGTATGTGGGCGACCTCGACGAAGATGGCCAGGTTAGTTTCAAAGGCAGGGCCAAGGCGTTTGTCCGCACTTACGATTTCCTCGCCACGATTCTTCCGTATGGCGTGCAGGAGTGGGAGAAGCTCTCCATTTTCCTTAACTTCCTGATTCCGAAGCTGCCTGCTCCAATAGACATCGATTTATCAAAAGGCATTCTCGAAGCCATCGACATGGACAGCTATCGAGCGGAAAAGAAGGCGACCCTGGCCATCTCACTGGCGGATAAGGATGCAGAAATCGAGCCTATTCCCACCAGTGGCGGCGGCCACAAACCTGAGGCGGAGCTGGACAAGCTCTCGAACATCATCAAGGCGTTCAACGACCAGTTCGGCGGTTTGTTTGCCGACCCGAAGGCCGTCGAGAAACGCATCATTGAGGTGATTCCGCCGAAGGTGCTGGCCGACGCCAAATATCAAAACGCCAGGAAGAACTCGGACAGGCAGAATGCGCGCATTGAGCACGATAAGGCCCTAAAGCGGGTCATTACAGCGATGTTTAAAGACGATGCTCAGCTCTTCAAGCAGTTCCAAGACAACGAGTCATTCAAACGCTGGCTGACCGACACGATTTTTGGCCTGACCTATGAGGATCGTTAAATCTCTAGATCCGGGATGTCGCGGGCAAGGTCACCACGATAAGTTTAGACTGTGAATTGCTTGATATAACCAAGGACAGAGGCAGGAAGGTAATGAGATTCGTCTTCAAGCCCACACACCTCTACTACTTGATCTCGTTTGGCTGCAACGAGCGCTGCACCAAGTGTCACCACTGGGCGATTCGTCCGGCACCCAAGCCTCTGGAACCAGAACTTATTAGCGACGCGATCAACCAGATGCCCAACGTGCGCGAGTTCTGCATTGTTGGCGGCGAACCGTTGCTCTTCCGAGAACGGATCAGCGAAATCCTCTTTTCCATTGAGAAGCATCCAGTCCGAACGGTGCTAATTACCAATGGGGTGCTCCTCACACCTGATTTTCTGGACCGCATCGCCCATTTGAATCTCCATATCGTGGTCTCCATTGATACCCTCGACCGTGAGAAATGGAAATTCGTCCGCGGTCGAGACACGATGGAGGTGGTGATGGGGAATTTGAACCATGCCCGCTCGGTTCTACGGACTGACCAGCTCAGCCTCCAGTCGGTCCTTGCCGCAGAAACCCGGGAGGATATTCCCGCAGTCAGGGCACTCTGTGACGAGTGGGGCATTTACCACAGCGTTCAGGATTACATGACAGAAGGGTTCAATGGTGAATGGACCACACTGCCCTCGGAGCAGAAACGGATACCCGATCACGAAATCTGTTACTCCGCCGGTCGCAACCTCTCCATCATGCCGAATGGGGATGTGTTCACCTGTTTTCAGCAGACATGGATCATGGGGTGCCAAAAGCCCCTGGGCAATCTGAAGACCGAGCGGATTGACGATATTCTGAATTCTTCCTACACGGAATCGGTCCAAGAAGCCATGAGACGCTGCAACCACCCCTGTAAGGTGCTCAAATGCAATCAGAAGCAGTAACACCGGTCCATCCCCGGGAACTCATCCTGGAGCTCAGCCACAATTGCAACCTGTCCTGCCAAATGTGCGGATTTGTCAAGGAGCGCAACCAGCCGGGCTACTTGATGACTGAACAGACCTTGGCCCAGGTTCTTGATGCGTTTGAGGTTCCACCTGAAGTCGTGCGCCTCAATGGCAGAGGAGAAAGCACCTTCCACCCCCAGTTCCCGCAGTTTAGCCGTATCATTCGATCCCGCTGGCCTGAGGCGTCCCTCCATCTGTTTACGAATCTGAACATCCGTGACGAAGATCGGGTGCTTTTGCTCAAAGAGCACCGTATCCAGCTCTTCATTTCCATGGACTCGCCGGAACCTGAGGAACTCGCGCGCATCCGCAAAGGGGCGAATTGGAACTTGATGCAGCGGAACTTCAACCTGCTGCGAGACATGAACCCCCGACCTTTTCTGGTCTTTACCCTTCAGGCAGACAACCTTCATCAGATCAAAGCGATGGCGCAATTTGCGCAGAATCAAAAAATCGGACTCATCTACAACGTGGTGCGATCAGATCAGCCGGATTACCGACTACAAAACCGATTGATCGGTGAATGGCAGGGCGTGCGCACGGAGTTCCAGGAGGCGTTTCAGTTGATGCAGGCTTCAGGGCTTAGCTGCCTGATGCCGGATCAAATCCAGGGCATTGAGATGGAACTCGGGCAGGCCCGACGCACAAACGGAAGGCGCGGCTCCTGTCCCGCCTTGGAACGGGAAACCTGCGTCCAATACGATGGCCAAGTCACCCCCTGCAATATGTTTCATCCCCAAGTCTTTGGTCACATCCGGCAGGGACGAATCGGGCACATCCTCTCTTCCCCTGCGGCACAGGACTTTCGCGAAACACATAAAAATCATCCCTACTGTGCCAACTGCGCCTGGCTTGGAGACGCGGCATGAGTTCTTTGGTGCATCTGCCCAGTGGCCCGACGCTGGATTACTGGTGGGAGCGGCTTCGAGGAAAACCCCAACGAAAGCGCTTCCTGCTGACCAAAATCATCGAAGTCACGGCCTATGGTTTCTTCAAAGCCAAACGTCCGGAGGAAACGGCAGCCCTGACTTGTGTGCCCGTGCTGCAACTCAAGCCGATGCTAAAAAAGAATGGTGTGAAGCAGGATGCAAAGGCAGTTGTGGTGGTGCCCACGCGGTGCCAAAGCCGGGCGAATTGTGCCCAGTTGGAAAGACTCATGGAGAGGCTCGTAACGCAGAGTGCCAGCTTGATCGTGGTCAATGATGGCTCGAAATGCTGGCCCAAGCTACCGACTTCAGTTCATCAGCTCGACCATTCAAACGGCCGGGGGCCGGCGGCGGCCCGCAACACGGGAATCGCTCATGCCTTGAAAATGGGTGCGGACATAATCCTGATGACCGACATGGACTGTGTTCCCCAAGAAAACTGGGTGGCGGCAACACGAAGAGCATTCCAAGGAAATCCCTACGCGCATGCATTTTCGGGGTTGACCCTGTCGCTGAACGCAACGTGGATGGATCGCTATCACGATATCAACGGAACGCTGAATGGCAGACGTTTCAAGGAGACCCCGTTTCTCCTTTACGGTCCTACATGCAATTTGGCCATTAGCCGTGAACTAGCCCAGGCAGTCTCCTTTGATGAGAGCTTCAGGAGCGCAGCCTGCGAGGATATCGATTTCTGCTTTCGGGCCCTGGAGCGGGGCTTTCGTGTGCTGCACGCCCCAGAAATGGTGGTCCATCATGACTACCAATACCGGCCTTGGGCGTGGGGTCAGAATCTGATTATGTTCGTCCGGCAGTTCGGTAAATATGCCCAAGCTGAAGCGACGTTATTGGCAAAGTGCCCCGGTTACTACACTCTCTTCGGAGATACCACTGAGATTTCGAGCTTGTTGGAAGTCTAATTTGTTAACCACTTGGACTATGGGCGGGCTGGAGAGGTGCTGTATCCTGCTCCTTGCCCTCCCCCGGATCGAGGGCGCCGATACACTCGGCCTGCTCAAACTGGTAAGTGCCCATCCGGCGCAGGACGCGTAGCGCGAGGAGTATCTGCCGTCTTGCTCCAGTTCACGAATGGTCTCTTCCAATAAGCAGCGCAGGTACACCCGCCTTGTGACGAGACGGAGTTTGGACACGTGCTCTTTCAGTTCTTCACAGCGATGGTTTGGGCTCGACTCCAGGGCTCCGGCAAGCATCTTCGGGAATGGTCATCAAACCGAAGATTCGTGGATTCATCTGTCTCACCGCCCACCCGGAAGGTTGTGCCGCCCACATCCGGGAACAGATCGCCCACATCCGTTCCAAGGGCCCCCTCGTCAATGGACCCCGCAAGGTGTTGGTCATTGGTTCCTCGACCGGTTACGGACTGGCCTCGCGCATCGCCGCCGCCTTCGGCTCCGGTGCCTCCACGCTCGGGCTGTTCTTCGAAAAAGCCCCCGAGCCAGAACGCACCGCCAGCACGGGTTGGTACAACACCGTTGCCTTCACGCAAGAGGCCCACGCGGCCGGACTTTACGCCAAAAACATCAACGGCGACGCCTTTTCCGACGAAGTCAAAAAATCGACCGTTGATCTCATCAAGCAGGACCTCGGACAGGTCGACCTGGTGGTCTACAGCCTGGCCTCTCCGCGTCGAACCCACCCCCGCACCGGAGCGACCCACAAGTCCTGCCTGAAGCCCATCGGGTCCACCTACTCGGCCAAGAGCCTCGACACCGACCGGGCCCAGGTCATCGACGTGAACATCGAGCCGGCCACCGAAACCGAAATCGCCGATACCGTCGCCGTCATGGGGGGCGAAGACTGGGAATGGTGGATCGACGCCCTGGAGCAGGGTGGCGTCCTGGCCCCCGGGGCGCGCACGGTGGCCTATTCCTACATCGGGCCGGAACAAACCTACCCGGTCTACCGCAACGGCACCATCGGCCGGGCCAAGGAAGACCTGGAGGCCACCGCCCACCGTCTCCACGCCCGGCTGTCCAAGTCCGGAGGCGGGGCCTACGTCTCGGTCAACAAGGCCCTGGTCACCCAGGCCAGCTCGGCCATTCCCGTCGTCCCCCTTTACATCTCCATCCTTTACAAAGTGATGAAGGAAAAGGGATTGCATGAGGGATGCATCGAGCAGATCCAGCGCCTCTTCGCCGATCAACTCTACGCCCCCAAAGGACCCGCGACCGATGACAAGGGCCGCATCCGGGTCGATGATTGGGAAATGCGCCCCGAGATCCAGGAAATCGTGGCCGGCTTCTGGACGCGGGTGAACACTGAAAACCTGCTGGAGCTTTCCGACTTTTCCGGATACCAGAAGGAATTCCTCAAGCTCTTCGGCTTTGGTCTGCCCGGGGTGGACTATGAAGCCGAGGCCGACCCGACGAAACTCGGCGGACGCACGGCCGAAATTTGACGGTCGCTACGCCCGCTTACCATCAGAGGGGGGCTAGGCCCATCACCATCCGGAACGTCGGGAATCCAGTGTGCTCACCTCGCTCCACTTAGCCGACTTCCGCTGCCATGCGGATGTCCACTACCGCGAGCTCGGACCCCGGGTGGCCTTCGTCGGGGAAAACGGGAAGGGCAAGACCACCCTGCTGGAAGCGGTGCATTTCCTGGCCCGCGTCCGTTCGTTCCGCACCCATCAGAACCGCGAACTCATCGCCTGGGGAAAAACCGCCTGCGGGGTTTCCGGTCGTTTCACGGGGGAACCGGATGAATGGTTGAAGGTGACCTGGAGTCCGGACGAGCGGACGCTGACGGCGGGAGGTGAAGCGCTCAACTTCCGCCATTACTGGGGCCGTTGCCTGGTCACGGTGTTCCAGAACACCGACCGCCAATTGGTCCAAGGGGCGGCGCAGGTCCGCCGCCAATGGGTGGACAGCCTCATCTCCACCTTCGATCCGGTCTATCTGGAAGCCGTGCAGGCCTCCCATTTGCTCCTCCGCCAAAAGAACGCCCTCCTGCGCCAGGAACGCCCCGATCGCGGCACATGGGAGGCGCTGACGGCGCAATTGCGACGCCATACGGAAGGCATCGCCCGGGCCCGGGCGGCCTTCACCGTGCAGGCCGCACCCTTGCTGGGGCGTTTCTACAGTGACCTGGCCGGAGGCCGGGAGGTCCTGGTCTTGCGCCACGCCGACGAAATCACCCGCCAACTGGCCCGCACCGACGCCGAACTTTGGGAACGGGAAACCGCCCTGCGTCTGGCCCGTCTCGGCCCGCACCGCGATGATTGGGAAATGGATCTCGACGGCCAGCCGTTGCGACAGTTCGGCTCGGAGGGGCAGCAGAAATCGGCCGTGCTGGCCCTGCGCGACGTGGAAGTGGCCTTGGTTAGGGAAAGGCGCGGGCGCTGGCCCATCCTGTTGGTCGACGACGCGGTCAACGAATTGGATGCCGGTCGCCAGGAGTTGTTCTGGCAGCGCCTGCCGAAGGATGCGCAGATCCTGCTGGCCACCACCCGCACCGACCGATTGCCCCTGGGAATGGATTTTGCCGTGGTGCCGCTGTGAACCAAGCCGGCACGATGCTTTTTTAACCACAAAGAACGCGAAGCAGAAACTCTTGGCATTGAATGTATTAAGAAATGATCCAACCCCGATGAAATCGGAGCTGGATTTGGACTCACCGACATAAGAGTTGAAATTTGCTCAACCCAAACCCGAATGACTTCGCGTTCTTCGCGCCCTTCGCGGTGAATGGCATTTTCCCCGCATGGGCGAAGGCGGTCAAAGGCCGCACTTCTTGAACGTGCCCTTGACGTGGCGGAAGTGGCGGTCGAGCGAGCAGATTTTTTTCAGCTCGGCCGGTTTGATCAGCTTCACCACTTCGGCATCTTCCAGCAAGTAGGAAAGGAAGGGTTTGCCCTCGCCCCGCCAACAGGCCATGGCGTTGCGCTGGACCACCTCGTAGGCGGTGCGGCGGGCGACGCCACGGTCGGTCAAGGCCAGCAGGACGCTCTGGGAGAAATAGAGCCCGCGGGTGATTTCCAAATTCCGCAGCATGTTTTCCGGATAGACGATCTGGCGGTCAACCAGGTCGGTCAGTTTGGCCAGCATGTAATCGAGCAGGATGGTCGAATCGGGCAGGATGACGCGCTCGGCCGAGGAATGGGAGATGTCGCGCTCGTGCCAAAGGGGCACATTTTCCAACGCCGCCACGGCGTTGCCGCGGATGACCCGGGCCAGACCGGAGAGGCGCTCGCCGATGATCGGGTTGCGTTTGTGGGGCATGGCGGAAGACCCTTTTTGCCCAGGGGAGAAGTATTCCTCCACTTCCAGGACCTCGGTGCGCTGGAGGTGGCGGAACTCCGTGGCCCAGCGGTCGATCGAAGACGCGATGAGGGCCAGGGTGGTCATGAAGTGGGCATGGCGGTCGCGCTGGATGATCTGGGTGGAAATGTGGGCCGCCTTCAGGCCGAGCTTCTGGCAGACGTGGGTTTCGACCCGCGGGTCCAGGTGGGCGTGGGTGCCGACGGCCCCGGAGAGTTTGCCGACGGCGATTTGCTTGCGCGCTTCCACCAGGCGATCGATGGAACGACCGAATTCCTCATACATCAGGGCCAGTTTGAGCCCGTAGGTGACCGGCTCGGCATGGATGCCGTGGGAACGCCCGATCATCGGGGTCAGTTGGTATTTCCGGGCCTTGCGGGCGATGACGTCGCGAAGTTGGCCGAGGTCTTCCAGAAGAATGTCGGCCGCGCGGACGCATTGGACCGCCAGGGTGGTGTCGAGGAGATCGGAGGAGGTCAGACCTTGGTGGATCCAGCGGCCGGCCGGGCCGACGTGCACGGCCACTTCTTCCAAGAAAGCCAGGACATCGTGGTGGGTCCGCTCCTCGTTCTTGCGCACTTCCTCGATGCGGTAGCGTGCTTTTTTCCGGATGGTGGAGGCATCCTTCTTCGGGATGACACCGAGGGCGGCCATGCCCTCGCAGGCCGAAACCTCGATTTCGAGCCAGAGGTCGAGTTTGGCTTCTTCAGTCCAGAGGGCGGTCATGGCGGGGCGGGAATAGCGGGAAATCATGGCCTTCCACCCAACACCAAAAGTACCGGGAGGACAGCAAAAATATTCCGCCGGAGCGTGCCGATTTTGGGATGGGAAAGGAGCGCCGGCGGGGTTTAGATGGATGCGTGACTGACCCAAAAGCAACCGAGACAAAACCCACCAGACAAATTCTTTTGGCGGAATTCCTCGATGTCTACCTGTCTGGTCTGCAGCGGATCGGCAGGGGCAGGTGGTGGATTGTGGGCGGCTTGGTCGCGTTGGCGGCCATCTTGGTGGTTTGTGTGCCGCATGACCGGCAGATCCAGGAAGCCATCGCCGGCCCCAAGGACCCGCAGCAACACCAACTGGCCCGGACCATCAGCTTCTGGGGAGATTATCCGACCGGCATCGCCCCGGTGGCCTTGGCCATCTGGGCCCTGGGGGTTTTTCTACGCCGGAGATCCTGGCGCCGGGCCATGATCGCCGTGCTCCTGGCCGCTACCTTGGCGGGTATTGGCGCCAACTGCCTCCGTCTGACCTTGGGCCGTCCGCGCCCTTCGGCCAACCTGCCGGACGGCCTGTACGGCTTGCAGGCTAAGTCGAAATTCCACGGCTTCCCCTCCGGCCATGCCGCCACCGCCTTCGGCAGCGGGGGGGCTTTGGCTGCCGCTGTCCCGCCCCTGGCCATCCCCAGCCTGGCCCTGGCCGCCTCGGTTGGTTGGTCACGGATGGAACTGGGCCGCCACTTCCTCACCGACATCCTGGCCGGATCGTTCATCGGCCTGGTCTTCGGGGTGGCCTTTGGCGGTGCCGCCCGCTGTGTGAAGCACCCGAATGAAGAGGATCCGGGTAGTCCCTCTGGTGAGGGCTGGGATCAGGGTGACAATCGGTCAATCGACCAGTAGCCTTCCGGGCCGAGTGAGTAGAGAAAGCGGTCGTGCAGCCGGTCCCTGCCGCCCTGCCAGAATTCCACCGTCTGCGGAGCCACCCGGTAACCCGACCAAAAATCCGGAAGCGGGACTTCACCCTGGGCGAACTTGGCTTTCATTTCCTCGAATTTCATCTCCAGCACTTTTCTGGAGGGAATGATGCTGCTCTGCATCGAGACCCAGGCGCCCAGGCGGCTGCCGAATGGACGGCTGGCGAAATAAGCGAGGGTTTCCGCAGGGGTGATCTTTTCCACCTTCCCCGAGACAGAAACCTGGCGTTCCAAGGGCAACCAGGCGAAGAGCAGGGCCGCCTGTGGGTTTTCGGCCAGTTGTCTGGCTTTGGTGCTGCCGGTGTTGGTGAAGAAGACAAAACCTCTTTCATCAAAGGCCTTCAAGAGAACGGTGCGGGCGGTGACCCGGCCGCTGCGATCCGCCGTCGCGCAGGTCATGGCGTTGGGTTCGAGCAGTTCGGCCTTCTGGGCTTCCTGGAACCAAAGACGGAATTGGGAAAAGGGTTCGGCCGCCAGATCTTCGCGTCGCAGGCCGCGGTTGGTGTAATCCCGCCTCAGTCCGGCGACTTCCAGGGAAACATCCTCGCTCATGGACCCACTATGCCACAACTCCCGCGGAAACAAGCGGGGGATTCGGCGGCACGGTCGTCAGCCTGCCGCTCCCAAACCGAAGGCCTCGGCCCGTTTGCGCAGGGTGGCGGGCGAGAGCCCGAGGAGGCGGGCGGCCGCGGCCTGGTTGCCCCCGGTGGATTGGAGGGCGCGCGCGATGAAGGCCTTTTCCATGAAATCCAACAACTTGATCCCGGGATCGGCACCGGCATGGGCAAACAAAAGATCGATGGCTTCATCCGGACCGGCGGGGGAGGCGCCAGCGAGGGATGCCGGTGGAGCACCCACGCCGTGCAATACTTCGGAAGACAAGTCGGCCAGGGTGATGGTGTCGCCGCTGGCCAGGACCATGGCCCGTTGGATGCAGTTTTCCAGTTCGCGCACGTTGCCGGGCCAGTGGTATTGCTGCAGGGCGTGGAGCGCGTCGGCGGATATCTTCCCCGGGCCGCCCGGGGTGCGGGAACGCCATTTGTTCATGAAGTAGGAAACCATGACCGGGATGTCGGCCAGGCGCTCGCGCAGGGAGGGCAGGAGGATGTTGACCACATTGAGCCGGTAATAGAGGTCCTCGCGGAATTCACGCACCTTGCAGGCTTCGGCCAGATCACGGTTGGTGGCGGCAATGATGCGCACATCGGTCTTGATCGATTGGTTGCTTCCAACCCGTGAGAATGAACCATCCTGGAGCACGCGCAGGAGTTTGGATTGCACGGCCATGGGCATCTCGCCGATTTCATCGAGGAAGAGGGTGCCCCCGTCGCACTGTTCGAATTTCCCCACCCGTTGGTTGAGGGCCCCGGTGAAGGAACCTTTCTCATGGCCGAAGAGTTCGCTCTCGAGAAGGTTCTCCGGAATGGCGGCGCAGTTGATGGCCAGGAAGGTTTTGTTGGCGCGACGGCTGTTGGAATAAAGGGCGCGCGCGACCAGCTCCTTTCCCGTGCCGCTTTCGCCGCGGATGAGGACGGTGGCATCGGTGGCCGCGACCTGGCCGACCAGCTTGTAGACCTGTTGCATGGGTGCGGATGTGCCGACAATGCCGGTGCGGAAATCATCCGGATCGAGCGAGGCCGGAAGGGCAACCTTCTCGCGCATGGCGTGGGAGGCATCCAGGGCGCGTTTGATCAGATCCTTGAGTTGGGGGATGTCGAAGGGCTTGAGGATGAAATCGAAGGCCCCGAGCTTCATGGCCTCGATGGCCGTCTGGGCCGATCCATAGGCGGTCATCATGATGACGATCTGCTTGGGGTTGTTTTGGCGGAGGTCCCGCAGCGTGTCCAAACCGTTGACCTTGCCCATGCGGATGTCCATGACCACGATGTCGGGCTTCTCCTTCTTCATGACCTGGAGGCCTTCGTCGCCACTGGAGGCGGTCAGGATCTTGACCGGTTCTTTTTCGTAGAGCCGCTTGAACGAGTAATGGACGTCGGCCTCATCGTCGATGATGAGGATGCTTTGGGCTTGGGGAACTTCGGGCATGGGAGAGTCGGGGTAGGATGCGGCAGGCCGGTCGCACAGGCAAGCCTGTGCAGGCCCGGGGTCAGAGGCGGTAAACGGCCAGTCCCAGGACCAAGAGAACCAGTCCCCAAGCAGCACCAAGGGACGCCGCGAGGGTCAGGCGGGGTGGTCGGTCGTTCAGCCAAGCCAGCACGTCCCTGGACAGATAGGGCATGCCGACGAGCAGCATTCCGGCAATGATCCAGGCATACGCCGTGCAGGTGACCGCTAGCCGGGAGGTTTCGTCCCGCAGGAAGGCCGCATCCAGCAGGACCTGTGCGGCGAGGAGAAGCAGGGCGCCCAGAGCACGCGCGGCCAGGAAATCCTCCAAGTAGACGGCAGACAGGCCTCCGACCACGAGGACGGCCAGAACGAATTTAAGTCGATGCGGGGTGTATTCCATCAAGTCGATCCGGCCCAGCAGGGTGGCGAACCAAAGGGTGGCCAGGGCCAGCAGGACCCAGCCGAGGATGCGGTGACGGGGAAGCGACGCGAGCAGGTGCGGGGCCTTGGACGGGAGGAAAAGCACAGGCAGGTGGGAGACCAAAAGAAGCAGCCCTGCCACCACGGCAGCGAGGCCCAGGGAAACCGGGTAAATCATAGAAGGGCGAAATCATTCCGCAGTGCCGGTGGAATGTCACTCCAATTCACCCCCGAAGGGAGTTGCCAAAGAAGGCAAAAAAAACTAACTTCCGGGCGATGCCGGGTAACATTGACGGGCCCGCGGGAATGCGGGTTTTTGAGTCCTTTCAGGAAGAATCGAAGGCTCCTGCCAGCTTGATGGTGTGGTGGACCGAGGGTGGAACCCCCCAGCTTTGTCACAGCGACTTCCAAGCCGCTCTCCAATTGGGCGTGCCCCGGGTGGAATTCCATGACGCTCCCATGGCGTGGTCCTCCTTGCCCCAAGAGCTGGCCGATTATCTGATGCTGGGAATGGTTTCACTGCAATCCACCACCCATACGGCCATGCCGGTGTATGAAGTCTTGGAGCCGTTGCGCGCGGCTTTTTCCGTCAAGGTTCTGCACAAAAAGGACCCCGGACATTCCGGTAGCTGGTATTTCTTCGTCTTCAACGAGGTCACCGCCTGGCTCAGCCTCCAAGAAGAAGTGATGAATGCCCGCCGACTGGAAAGCATCGGGGCACTGGCCTCCGGTGTGGCCCACGATTTCAACAACCTCCTCATGGTCATCCGCGGCCACGCCGAGTACATCTCGGCCCATGTCAGCAATAGCGAAACATTGGCCTTTTCCCTCGACCAGATCAAAAAAGCCTGTCAAAGCGGTGCCGGACTCACCCAGAGCCTCCTCGGGTTTGCGCGCAAGCAGAGCCTGATCATGCAGCCGATGAATGTCGGCCAGTTGGTGTCCGAGCTGGTCGACCTTTGCCGCCGCAGTTACGGTTCGCGTTACGAAGTGGAGGCCGACGGTATCTTCACCGCCATACCCGGAACCACGGTCCGCCACCCCGACCTCATGATCAACGGTTGCGCGGCCGCTCTGAGCCACTGTGTGCTCAATATTCTCAACAATTCACGCGACAGCATGCCCGAGGGCGGACGCATCGAAATCCACCATCGTCTCATCAATGAAACCATCCAGGTCAGCATCCTCGATCATGGTGTCGGCATTGAACCGGATCGGTTGAAGAACATCTTCGAGCCTTTTTACACCACCAAAGCGAAGGGCGCGGGCACCGGTCTCGGACTTTCCCTCGCCCTCAGCATCATGAAACAGCACGGTGGCGACATCGAGGTCGAGTCCACCCCCGGCGTCGGCACCCAGGTGACTTTTATCTGGCCTAAACTGGCCGCTCCCTCACAGGGAGACAGCAGCCCCAAGGAAAAAGAAGACCCCGAAGAAGTCCAGGAGGCTCCATCCAGCCAACGGGCGTTCCTCATCGACGACGACGAAATGGTCCTTGGAGCCGTGGCCAAGCTTCTGGAAGCCAGCCAAGTGCAAACCACCTGTTTTTCTTCCGCGGAAAAAGCGCTGGCCGAAGTGGTTTCCGGGAATCTGCCCTCGATGATTTTTGTCGATTACACCATGCCCGGTATGGATGGCATCACTTTCATGCGCAGGCTCTACGCCGAATTGCGCCACTTCAGCCGATCACCCCACCTCAAAATGGTCATGATCAGCGGGCACCCGCCGGAATTTTTTAATGATTTCCTGAAAGAATTCCACGGGGCCCCCATTTATCTGCTGCAGAAGCCGTTTTCCGCGGAGGACATCACCCGCATCATCCGTCTGCCCACCCGCCGCATGCGCCGCAAGACCACTTCGCGCGTCCAAATCGGACCAGTTTGAAATCATCCGCATCATCCGGCATCCGCACATGAAAGTGCTCGTAGTTGACGATGAAAAGTCGATCCGTCAGTCGACGTCCCTGGCCGTCCAGGCCGAGGGGCATGAGTCTTCGGTGGCGGATTGCGGCGCGGCCGCCCTGCATAAACTGGCCGAGGACCGCTACGATCTGGTTTTCATCGACCTGAGGTTGGGGCCGGAAAATGGATTGGAAGTCTTGTCGGAGATTGATGCCCGATTTCCCGGGGTACCGGTGGTGGTCTTCACCGCCTATGCCACCGTCGAGACTGCCGTCAACGCGATGCGATTCGGTGCTTTTGACTACCTGGAAAAGCCGTTCACGCCAGAGCAACTCCGGCGGGTGGTGGGACGGGTCGAGCAGACCCAGCGTTTGGAGCGGCGGATTTCCGAGTTGGAGTTGGAAATGGCGGCACGCCTCCCGGAATCCGACTTTGAATCCGAGAATCCGGGTTTGAGACAGGCGCTGGAGACGATGTTCCGGGCCGGGGGGACGGCCGCCGCGATCCTGATCTGCGGGGAAAGCGGAACCGGTAAAAGCGTCCTCGCCCGGGAAATCCACCAACGCAGTCCGCTCCAGAGCCGGCCCTTTGTCACGGTCCATTGTTCCGGACCCAAGAGGGCCCGGCTCGAAAGCGAAATCTTCGGCCATGCCCGCAGCACCTTCCCCGGAGCCACGAGGGAAAGTTGGGGCAAGGTGGCGGCGGCCCACGGTGGAACGCTTTGTCTGGATGAAATCGGTGAATTGCCCCTGGAAGCACAGGTTCGCCTGCTGCGTCTCCTTCGTGACAAGCAATACGAACGGGACGGCGAAGCCCGCTTCCGGGTCGCGGATGTCCGGGTTATCGCCACCACCCAGAAAGACCTGGCGGTGGAGGTGCGCATGGGCCGGTTCCACGAGGAGCTTTTCCACCGGTTGTCGGTCATTTCCGGCGTGCTCACCCCCTTGCGGGAACGCCCGGCGGACATCCCCCGCCTGGCGCGCAAATACACCTCCTTCTTCGCCACCCAACTGGGTAAGGCGGTCACGGGTCTCACCCCGGAGGCCATTCATGGTCTCCAGCGCTATGCCTGGCCGGGGAACATGCGCGAACTGCGCAACGTTTTGGAGCGCACGGTCATCCTGGCCCGTGGCACAAAGATCGGCTTGGAGGACCTGCCGGATAGTGTCCGGACCAGTCCGCCGATCGAACTCAGGCCGGGGGCGATGATCACCATTGAGGAACTGGAACGCCAGCACATCGCCAAGGTTTTGGAAACCACCGAGAGCATGGAAGCGGCCGCCCGCATGCTCGGGATCGACCCGGCCACGCTCTACCGCAAACGCAAACGGATGCACCTCGGTTGAGTTGGGAGCTTCTTCCGCTATGCGCTCACGTTGGTCCCTGGGAGTGTTGGCCCTCTTTGTCGTCCTGCTGGCCGCGGTGGCCCGCATTTTTTGGCTCCAATGGAGTGAGAATCCAAAGGACGGTGGATTGTTTCTCGGTGAAAGTCTGATCTTCGCCCTCGTGGGTGGCGGACTGGCCCTTCTGCTGCATCACTGGTTCAAACTGGAAGTGGTCGATCCCCTGGCACGGATCACCCAGGTGATCAAGCGGTTGAAGACGGGGGATCTGGAACCGACACAGAAGGGGAAGGTTGGTGGCGACATGGAACCATTGGCGGACGCGGTCCACGATCTGGCCGGAAAGGTGCGGCACGACCGGCAGGAGACCGACCGCAAGATGGAAGCCATGGACCTCCGTCACCGGGCCGTTTTGCAGGCCTTTCCCTCGCCCTTCTTCCTGGTTGATGCCGAGGCGAGAATCGAGCGGCTCAATCCGGCCGCAGAACAGTTGATGGCCCGGCTGGGTTTGGAGGACCGGCTGCCGCCGGTGGTCCAGCGACTGGCCGAATCGGTGCGCCACCACGACCGCGACTATCTCCCCGACAATCCCGCCAGCGCGGTTTATCTCCGGCTCGGAGACAAAGAGGCCTATTACCTGCCCCGGATCTTCCGTCTTCAGACCGGAGGCGGGGCGGCGCTCGGGCTGGCCGTCATCCTGGTCGATGTGACCCGGCTCCGCTGGCAGGATGACCTGAAAACCAGCCAACTGGCCACGGTCAGCCATGAAATCAAGACGCCGTTGACGGCCATCCGGATCATGCTCCATCTGCTGTTGGAAAAGAAATTCGGCGGGCTCAATGCCAAGCAGGATGAAATGCTGCGGCTGGCCTGTGAGGATTGTGAGCGGCTCCTTCGCACCCTCAACCATCTTCTGGAGCATTCGCGTCTGGATGCGGGAGCCGACCAACTGGCGGTATCGCCGGCCAGGCCGGTCGATTTGATCGGCCAAGTGGTCCAGACGCATTCCGAGGCCGCCGCCGCCCGCCGGATCCGCTTGGTAACCGAAGTCGCGCCGGGTTGCCCCGGGGTGCGCGCCGATGTCCCCCGGATCGGCCATGTTTTGGGCAACTTCATCTCCAATGCGTTGAAATTCAGCGGCGAGGGCGGCACCGTCAGTTTACGGGCTTTTCCCGAGGGAAAAGAATATGTCCGTTTCAGCGTCACGGACGACGGGCCGGGTGTGCCGGGTGAATACCAGGAGCGGATCTTCGAGCGCTTTTTCCGCCTCCCCGGCACCACACGGGAAGGCATCGGGTTGGGTCTATCCATTGCCCGGGAGATAGTCCGGGCCCACCAGGGACGTATCGGGGTGGATTCCATTCCCGGGCAGGGAAGCACGTTCTACTGTGATCTGCCTGTTTTTCCCGCTGAAGAAGCGGAGAGTTAGACTACCCATCCCGCAACCCGCATGCGCTGTTGGGACTTGCGGGTTAACCGTGGATCACCGGGTCCCCGTAGTGGGTGAAGCCGGTCGTATCGACGATTTTTACCGGCAACAATTGGTGCAAATGACGGGTGTCGCCCTCAAAAATCACCGGCTTGTTGGTACGCGTCCTTCCGGAAAGACGGCTGGCGTTGGTTTTGCTCGGGCCCTCGACGAGGATTTCCACCGTCTGGCCCAGAAGTTCCCGGCCCTTGGCCTCGGCGATCCGGTCAAGCACGGCGAGCAGGTCCTGGTTGCGGGCTTCTTTGGTTTCGTCCGGTAGCTGGTCCGGTAGGGAGGCGGCCGGAGTGCCCCGGCGTTCCGAGTATCGGAAGATGAAGGCGTTGTCGAAGCCGACTTCCTCGACCAAGCGCCGCGTTTCCAGGTAGTCCGACTCGGTTTCACCGGGGTAACCAACGATGATGTCGGTGGTGATGGCCAGGCCGGGGCAGGCCGCGCGCATTTCCTCCACGAGCTCACGGTAGCGCCGCGCGGTGTATCCGCGGCCCATCGCTTTGAGGATGCGGTCGCTGCCGGATTGCAAGGGGAGATGGACGTGCTCGCACAGCTTCGAGAGGTCGCGGAAGGCCTGGACCAGATCTTTTTTGTAGCCGATCGGGTGCGGCGAGGTGAAGCGGATGCGCTCCAGTCCTTCCACCTCTTGCAGGGCGTAGAGCAACTGGGTGAAAGGGGAACGTCCATCCACCCGTGGAAATTCCGTCCGGCCATAGAGGTTGACGATTTGACCGAGCAGGGTGACTTCCTTGACCCCCCGGGCCGTTAGGCTGCGGACTTCGGCCAGGATTTCTTCCTGCGGCCGGCTGCGCTCGGCACCTCGGGTGGAGGGGACGATGCAGAAGGCACAGTGCATGTTGCAGCCCTGCATGATCGAGACGAAAGCGGTTGCGCCGGGTCCTTCCGGATCATGGTCGCGTATGGTGTTCTGCGATCCCGCTTCCTCCGCGGTGTCGACGATGGTGGCGCGCAGGTTGTCCATATCGCGCTTCTCCCTTTTGACCAGGGTGTCGATGTAATCGGCCACACGGTGGTATTTTTGGGTTCCGACGACGAGGTCGACGCCGGGGAGGAGGCGGGCGAGTTCGCCGCCCCGGCTTTGGGCCATGCAACCCATGAAACCGAGCACGACCTCGGGGCGCTGCTTCTTTTTTTCGCCCTGGAGCTGGGCCATTTTGTTGAGGGCCTTTTGTTCCGCCTGGTCGCGCACGCTGCAGGTGTTGAGCAGGACGACGTCGGCCGCGTGTTCGTCTGCGGCGGGCAGATAGCCCCGGTCCACCAGCTGGCGGGCCACCTGTTCGGAGTCCCGCTCGTTCATCTGGCAGCCGTAGGTCTTGATGAAAAACGAGGGCATGGGGGCCCAAATTAGCCGGAAGGCGGGTCCTCGGCAACCTTGTCGGAGGCCGCCGCGCGCCGTTCGATCCACCAAGCAGCCACTATGCCGGCCTCATAAAGGACGTAGAGCGGCACGGCCATGGCGCAGAGGGTGAAGGGGTCGGAGGTGGGGGTGATGATGGCGGAAAGGACCAGGAGAACGATCACGGCGTGACGCCTCCAGGTGGCGAGGAAGCGGCTGTTGATCACACCCAATTTGGCCAGCACGGCGATGATCAGGGGGAGTTCGAAGGCCGCGCCGAAGCCGGCCAGCAGTTGCACCACCATACCGATGTATTCCTGATAAGGGTAGCGGGGCTCGGCCCCGAGCTCGAAGGACCAGGCGATGAGGAACTGCATGGTCCTGGGAAGCACGATCCAGTAACAGAAGGCCACTCCGAGGATAAACAGAAAGCAGCCGACGGCGGCACCGGGCAGGAGCATTCTCCGTTCCCTGGGACTGAGGGCGGGCAGCAGGTACTGGCCGATGAAAAAAAGCATGAAAGGCAGGGCGAATAAAATGCCCCCGAAAAGCGCGGTCTGGAAGGTCAGCGTCATCGGGTCCAGCGGGTTCATCATGAAGAGGAAGCGTCCGGGATCGATCTGGTGCTCCTTCAGGGCCGGGTCCAACGGGGAGCGCAGGAGGGCCAGCAGGTCGTTGGTGAAGACTGCGGCCAGGATCATGCCCACGGTCAAAGCCCCGAGACACTTGAGGATGCAAACGCGCAGTTCCTCCAAGTGCTCGATGAACGGCTTGGGATCATCTTCGAACATGGCGACAGTGAACGGGCAAAACCGTCCGGACAAAAGTTATTTCTTTTCCTTCTGGAAGGCCCAGGCGCCGCGCGCGGCAGCCCGGGCGGCAGCCTCTTCCTTTTCCAGGGCGGCCACGGCTTCGGCACCGGAACGGCCGCCGGGTGCGGAGACGGGTCGTCCGTGGATGCGGGCCAGACCGGCCCGCACCAACAGTGTGGCGAGGTCGTCCCCACCCTCTGTCGTGACCACCGCGTAGAAACGTGGCAGGTGGCTGTCGCCGCGCGCATCCTCCCAGCAGGTTTGGATGCGGAAAGGACGGCCCAGGGCCTTGGTGGTAAAGGCGGCCGCCTGTTCGGCAAGGGGGTAGAGGTCGCGCTTGAGGATCTTGAAGTAACGGGCCTGTTCGGTCGTGCGCTGGGTCAATCCCAGATCCTTGCGCTCGGGGCAGTCGACATAGAGCAGGCGGAAGATGTATTCCTTGCCGTCTTTTTTGACGTGGAAGCTGTCCCCGTCATTGCCCGGGTTTTCCAGCAGCCGGCAGGAATCGAGGGCTTGCCAACCGTTGGCCGCCGCGGGCGCAACGGCCAGGAGCAGGCCGCACAGTGCGGACAGCAGGGCCGCGGCGGGGGGCGGGAAATTCATCCCGGTCCGATCAGAAATTGTACACGAGCCCGGAGTTCAGGCCGGTGCTGAAATTTTGGTAGCTGGCCGTGCCCAGGGTGGAATCGTTGTCCACGAACGAACCCGAAAGCCGCAGGCTCAAGTAGGTGGTGAGCCGGTAGACGAGGGAGAGGGCGAATTCGTGGCGCAAATCTTCGCGTTCGACGTCATTGGCCGGACCGAAATCATTTTCGTAGGCAAAGTAGCCAAAGGAATAGGTCGGCTGGAGGTAGAGGCCTTTGGCCAGTCTCTGGCTCAGACCGAGGGACACGGTGAGTTGGTCGCGGTTGAAAAGGGTGGGGTCGCTCCAGCGGTGGGCATAACGGAATTGATAGAAAAGGCCGGTGCTGGAGCCAAGCTGGACATTGTTGCGCAGCCCTGCCACGGCGGAGATGCTCTTGGAGATTTCCGTGCTGTCATTCCAGGCCTCGTAGCGGTCCACCTCGGCACCGGTGAAGAACTCCGGCCAATTTGCCCGGGGGCGGTAATGCGCCAGGAGCGATCCGGTCGCGCCCCAGTAATCCTGTCCGTCCACGCCGTCGTACCAAGTGGAGGACCAGGTCGACATTCCGGAGACGCTCCATTCGTTGTTGATCCTGGCGTTGGCGCCGGCGAAGACCGTCGGGCTGTAGCTGAAGGAGTCATCCCCGCCGTTGCCGTCGAAGTTGGCATTGCTGTCGTATTGGAAATCTTGCAGCAGGCCGACTTGGAAGTCGGCCCATTTCTGGCGTGCGGCCAGCACCCCGCCGTCTTCGCGCAGCACGTTTTTGAAGGCGCCCAAGCTTTGCGTGCGTGCGGTTTCGGTGGCCAACTGTTGTTGGCGGGCATCGGTTTGGGTCTCGATCTGGGACTTGGCTGGAAGAACCAGGATCTGGGTCAGAATCATGAGGGCCGAGAGGAGTGGACCCGGAATGATCAAAAGTGAGCTCGGTTTCATAGACTCGATTCTAGGTGCGACTGATGGGGCACGGATCAATCACGATTGTTGTACGTTTCTTTGGGAGGAGGCGTGTTGATGATCTTGTTCAAGACCGCATCGACCCGGGGATCCACGCCGGGTTGATCAGGGCCGGAGGGCGGGATTTGCTTGAAGATTTCATCCAGGGTGAAAGGAGCGTTGTTCGGACTTTCGACGAATTTGGTGAAGAGGGCTCCCGTGCTGATGGCCTGTTTGACATCGAATTTTTCCACCCGGTAGGTCCCGTTTTCGAAGATCAGGGCATCGCCGGGCCCGAGCACAAAATTCGGTGGTACCGAGACCGAGCCCTCGTAAACATAAATGGCGGCGTAGTTCTCGTAGGCTTGGAAGAGGACGGTGGTGCCGGTGATGGCGGCGGTGACGGCCGCGGCTTTGATATTGGTCTGGCCCATGCCTTTGGGGACATTCAGGAGGACCGAGCCCTGTTTGAGTTGGACGTCGCGGGTGCCTTCTTTGAAGGAGAAGACACTGAACTGGCCCAGGCGGGCGACCGAGCCGTCGTTGAATTTGAGTTCGACACGGGATTTGTCGCCGGTGATGACCGCGTTGTCCCGGGTCACGGTTTGGTTCAGCGTCGCAGCGGTTTTTTTGGTTTCGCCCGCCCCCGTGTTGAGGATTTTAACGTCGGCGACGGAGACATCGTTCTGGATGTAACTGATGTTGGCCTGATCGAGGGTTTGACCGGCTTGGCAGACCGAGGAGCTCAGCAAAAGCAGGGCCAGGAACGGAACGTTTTTCATGGTCCTACATTATGGATAGGAAGGAACTCCCTGACAACGTGATTCTTCCCCGCGGTATTTGCTCTTGCCCTGTACGGCTGCCGTCTGCCAAACGATTCCATGCCCCCCGCACCGCTTGTTTCCGTTCTGCTTTCGGTGCGCGACGGGGAGGCCACCCTGACGGACGCTCTGGCCTCCCTTTCGCAACAAAGCCTGACTGTCTGGGAGGCGGTTGTGATGGATGATGGATCGAGCGATGCCACTCCGGTGATCCTGGGCGATGCGGCACGGAAGGATTCCCGTTTCCGGGTGTTTACCCGTCCGGCCCGGGGGTTGGTGGCCTCCCTGAATGAAGGCCTATCCCTTTGCCGGGCACCGCTCATTGCCCGGATGGACGCCGATGACCTCAGTCACCCGGAGCGCCTGGAAAAGCAATACCGCTGGATGTTGGACCATCCGGATACCGGAGTGGCCGGATGTCTGGTGGCCTACGCCGGCCATGACCCCGATGCGCACGGCTACCGTCGTCACGTCGATTGGCTCAACACGTTGGTGGACGCCGATGCCATCAATCGGTGCCGATTCATCGACTCCCCCCTGGCCAATCCCTCCACGGTTTTCCGGCGCGGATTGATTTCCATCCATGGGGCTTATCGTGAGGGGGACATTCCGGAGGATTATGATTTCTGGTTGCGCCTGCTGGATGCCGGTGTGCGGATGGAAAAAGTTCCCGAAACCCTGCTCACCTGGCGTGACAGTCCCGGGCGCTTGACCCGCACCCACCCCCATTACCGGGCGGAAGCCTTCGCCCGGCTGAAGGCGGAGTGGTTTGACATCTGGTGGAGGCGGCACGGGGCCGGGAGATCGGTCTGGCTCTGGGGTGCCGGCCTGGAAAGCCGCAAGCGGGCCCGCCCCCTGCTGGGCCTGGGGCTTCCGGCAGAGGCATGGATCGACATCGATCCCAAAAAAATCGGCCGGGAACTTTACGGCCTGCCTATCTATCCCGTAGAACAACTACCCTCGCCGGGACAGGCCGTCGTTCTGGTTCTGGCCGGCGCCTGGGATGTGCGGGAGATCATCCTCGGTCAACTCCGGGAACGCGGGTTCCGGGAGGGAGAAGACGCCTTTGCTTTCTGTTGACCCACCCGTTTCCCCCCTCCCTTTCCTCCTTGCCATTGGCGCCTCTTTAAGGCATAAAAGGGTCTGTCGATTGTATCGCCTCGAAATCTGGTGAGTCGTCAGGCAGCTTTGTGTTGGTGATGATTTGAAACCCGGCAGTCGGGAACAGCGAAGGCAGCATTCGCAGTCTATCGTCAGTATAGTCTAGCAGCAAAAAGGATCATCATCATGGGCACCAAGCTCTACGTGGGGAATCTCCCCTTCCAAACCACCGAAAACGATCTCCAGGACGCCTTCTCGCAACATGGCGCCGTCAGGGAAGTGCACGTCGTCCTCGACCGTGCCACCGGGCGCCCTCGCGGGTTCGCCTTTGTCACCATGGAAGATGAAGCCGGGGCCTCCGCGGCCATCAGCGCCTTGCATGGCAAAGATTTCGAAGGCCGCACCCTGACCGTCAACGAAGCCCGGCCGCCGGCGCCCCGTGAAGGTGGCTACAGCGGTGGTGGTGGTGGTGGTGGTGGTGGCGGCTATCGTGGTGGTGGCGGCGGCGGTGGCGGCGGTGGCTACCGCGGAGGTGGAGGAGGAGGCGGCGGCTACAAAGGCGGTGGTGGTGGCGGCGGACGCCGCGACTTCAACCGCGACCGTGACCGTGGCGGCGATCGTTACTAAACCGCCGTTCCCACACAAAAAACCCGCCAGTGTATGGCGGGTTTTTTTGTGACCATCTTCGATTGCTTTTCTCTTCCTCTCTCAAACTTCCAGGCTTTTCCTGTCGGCCCCCGAGAACTGGAGAATGGAACGACGGCAGATGAAACTGAAGAGGCTCTAAAACACATGGACCACGCGGCGCAGGCTCACCGCCACTAGCACACCGCGTATCTGTGCCGGCTCCAGATGGAGCAGCAAGGAAAGGGCGCTGCGGTAGGCCTCCATCTGCGGCCGGTGGCGCTCGACCCAGGAAGTTTCTTCACCCGCCCGCAAAACATCGGTTTTGAAGTCCACCAGTTCCGCCCTCACCGGACGCCCATCCGTTCCGCATTCCACCACCACCCGGTCAAAGATCCCGCGTTGCCATCCCTTGGGCCCCGCAATTTGAAACGCCTTCTCCCTCCAGACGAGGATTCCCGGGCCTGTGCGGAACAACCGGCGAATCTCATCGACAGCCAGGCAGGCGCGAACCGCATCGGCATCGCGGCTGTCCCCGCCTACCGGGTCGTCGGCGCTCTCCAGCATGGAAAAAAGCGCATGCACCCGGTTGCCCGTCCGCTGGGATTGCCTCCTTCCATCTGAGAGAACATCGCGCGCACTGCTTGGACGGGTTGCCTCCATTGACGGCAGACGCACTTCGGCATCTTCCACGGGTGCTTCCTCCGGCCAATCGAAGGCAGGACAGGGGGGTTGACTGGTTGGCGAGGGCTTGGCCACATGCTGTTCGAACCACGACGTTTCTCCGAATACGGCGCGGGCCCCAACCCAATCGTCCAACGCCACGGTTTTGTCCCCCGTCGCCAGCGCTGCGGCCAGGAGGTGCTGGGCGTGGACCGACTCGCCCCCGCCCGGCTTGTCATCGCCGATGAGGTAGAGTGCTTCCCGGGCCCGGGTTAGGGCGACGTAAAGCAGGCAGAGTTGCTCGTACGCGTTTTCACGCATGCCTTCCTCGATGCGGGTCTGCAGCTCCGGCAGTGATTTCGAGAACAGTTGGGTCGGTGGGAAAAGCAGCCATTCCACCTCCCGCCCGGAATCGCGGCAAATCAGCGGCCCTCCACGGGCCCGGTTGAAGGCTTTGTTCCGGCGCACGAGTTCGGTGACAAAGACCACATCGAATCCCAACCCCTTGGCCTTGTGGATCGTCATCACTTCGATGGCCCCGGGGACGTCCGGGGACTTCAGGCTGCGGGCTTCCAGCGCGGCGGCCAGGGCTGCGGCATCACGAGAACCGCCCTGCTCAAATTCCCGTACCGCGTCCAGGATCAACCGCCGGCGCACACGGTGGAAATCATCCAAGGCGGTCTTTTCCTCCAAGAGGGTGAAAAGGGAGGCCAGGGTATCCTCGAAGCCGCGGTCATGGATGGACTTCCAAGTCCGTGCACGCCAATCTCCCGCTTGGGCGGAAAATTCCCGCCCGATCGGGCAGGCCCGCAGCCAGCCCTCTGCCAGGGTGTCGGATGGGTGGGCCAGGGCCAGGGCCCAGGCCACCGCCATCCGGCCCAACAGATTGTCCGTGGCGGGAAAAATTTCCCCCTCCAGGATCACCGGGTAGGAGGTGTGGACGCGCAGGTGGTCGGCCAGGGTGCGGGCCTCCTGGTTCGACCACACCAGCACCGCGCAGGTCAATCCCCGGCCCGGCGGGTCGATCTGCTTGATCAAGTGGCCGATCATCCAATGCCGCGGTTCCAGTTCGTCGTCGTCCGCCTTTTCCGGGGCCTCCAGATAGGCGGCAAAGCCCGTAGCAGGTCGCATGGAGCGGTGTTCCTGCCAGACTTCTCCCCAGGCTCCCGCGCCGGGCAAAAGTTCGCCGATGGCAGGCCCGCCCATCACCCGGTTGACCAGGTCGACCACGGCACCACTGCAACGATAGGTGGTGGCCAGGGTTTCCTCTTCGATCTTCCCGCCATAGCGCTGCCGCAGTTCCTGGAAAAGACGGTGGTCGCCTCCCCGCCATGCGTAGATCGATTGCTTCACATCGCCCACGCAAAAAAACGAACGCCCTCCGGTGGGGTCCTGCACCACCTCGTCGACCAGATTTTCCAGCACCCGCCACTGGGCCCGGCTGGTGTCCTGGAACTCATCGAGCAGCCAGTGGTCGAAGCGGGCGTCGAGCCGGTAGTCGAGGTCGAGCCGGGCGGTATCGCCCTCCAGGACCGGTCCGATCACCAGGGGCAGGTCGGCAAAGACCAACAAGCCCGAGCGCCGGACCAAACGGTCGTAGGCCCAATCGTAACCGGCCAGGATTTTCCCCACGCCCTGGGTTTGTTCGATGCGCAGACGGATTTCCCGGGCAGTCCAGCAGGCCACCCACTCCCCCAACGCCCTGGCCAGTGCGGGGGTGGGTTTGATTTTGTTCCGGTTGAGGTTGAACTCGCCGCAAGTGCGGGTGACCGGATCGTAGCTGCCGACGATGTTCTTGCGGATGGTGTGGAAAGCGGAGGCAGAAACGACGGTGGTCGGCTTCCAGGCGGCCAGTTCCCCGGCCCACTGGTCCCAGGCGGCCAATCCGCTGTCCTTGGCTCCGGATTGGGCCAGCCCCTGGCGGATGGCTTCGATATCGGTGACGGAGAGGGGGTGGTCGGAGGCCGCCAGCGCCCTCAGTTCTGCCGGCAGGGCACTCCCCGCCCAGCGCTCGGTGTCGGGAATTTCCTGATAGAGGGCGTGGAGCTTCCGCACATGGTCGTCGAGGTCGGCCGCCGGGGATTTGGCCTCGGTGCCGAAAGTGGCCTGTTTGAAATGTTCGAGGAAATTCCGGCGGGCCGCCGCGTCCTGTCCACCTCCCGAGCGGCTGAGGATCCGCTCCAACACGCGGACCCGGGCCTGTTCGGCGGCATGACCGTCCATCAGGGTGAAGGCACCGGACAGGCCCAGTTCGAAGGGGAATGAACTCACAATCCGGTGGAAGAAGCTATCGATGGTGGTGAATTGGAGCCGGTGAAGCCGTTCAACGAGGGCGCGCAGGGGCGGCAGGAAGGATTCCGGGGGCATGGGGGCAATCCCGAGATCGCGGCACAATTGGGACGCTTTTTGGGGGTCGTCCGCCGCTCCGGCCAGCCGGCCGAGCACGGCATCGAAGAATTCCCCCGCCGCCTTGCGGGTGAAGGTGAGGGCGATGATCGTTTCCGGAGGGGCCCCGGCCAGGATGAGGGTGAGGATGCGGTTGGTCAGGTGCCATGTTTTGCCGGACCCCGCGGAAGCGGTGATCATGACATGGGGAATGGCGACCGTCTGCGGGGGTGGCGGGGGCTTCATGGAGTACCCCCGGTCGCTTCATCCAGGAAAATGGCTTCCGGTCCGTCTGGAAACCAGACCGACCAAGGCTCCCGCTTCCAGCAGTCGGCCGAGGGGAAAGCCGAGCGGTCGCCGCGATCCAAGGCCTCCAGCACGGCCCCGGCGCAGGAGAGGGCGGCCTGTTCCAATTCCGGCCCGAAGTCATCCCAGATGGAAAAAGCCACCGACTCCAGGGGGTTGGGCAACTGGATGTATCCGCACTGCAGGCGATCGCCTCCGTGCGCCTGGCGCCAGTAGGCCACGTAAAGCGGCAATTGCAGATTCAGCCAGATTGCGGCCCCCGTGCCGTTTTCCCACCAGGCCGCCTCCGGGAAACGGGTGCGCTCGGGCGCGCGCTTGAATTGTTTCAAATGGGCATCACGGGGAGCTTTGGCGGACTCGCTCGTTTTGTAATCCAGTAGACGAATCCGTCCGTCCGGATGGACGTCGATACGGTCAATCTTACCCCGGACCGTCCAGTCCCTCATTTTGATTTCGAAGGGATGTTCGATGGCGTGGACGGTCCAACCGTCCGCGCGTTCCGCCGCCTGCAATTCGGCAAAGCGGCCCAAACGCTGGCCCAACGCCGCAATTTGCACTTCCACCCCCAGAGGCCAGGACGGGCCGTAGCGCTGGTCGGCCCGCCGCCGCAAGTCCTGTTCGAAAAAAGCCCGCATGGCCGAGGGATCGGTCGCGGTGGACAACCCGGGGTCCTTGCCCCAGGCCTCTAGCGTCTGGTGGGCCAGGTCGCCGAAGTCCAGCGCATCCATTTCACGCTTATCCCGTGGATAGGCCTCCCATTTGAGCGAGCGGTTGAGATGGAAGTAGAGCGGGGATTGGAGAAAGTCGCTGAACTGGGTGACGGAGATGTGTTTCTTGGCCGGATCGCGGGTAGGCAGCTTGAGGTGGAAGAGTCGTGTGGGGGCGGGTGTGGCGGGAGAACCGGAGGCATCACCGAAGAGCAAACGCACCCGTGCCGGGAGATCGCCGTCTGCGGTTTGCAGCAGAAGCCGGGAAGGTCGCAGTGGCTCCCCGGCATCGGTGAATTTGCTCAACAACAGATCGACCCGCCCGCCCCGGCTGCGGGAGGCCAGCATCCCATGCAAGAGGAAAGCGTCACGGGCCAGCAATTCGTCCGATGTCCTGAGTCCGAGCGAGGCCCGCAAACTTTCGGGCAGAAAGACGTCACCCGACAACGCCGGGGGCACCGAACCTTCCTGGATGCCGCAGAGCACCAGATGCGGCCGCTCGTCCCAGGCCAACTCCAGCCAGCCCTTCAACTCGACCGCCCGGGGGTCGCGAGTCCCGGGCAAGCGTTGACCGGCCAGGGCATCGACCCATAAGCGGAGGAGGTGGGGAAGGCGGAGATGGCGCATCCGGTCCTGAACCGGACGCACGCGTTCGATCCATTCATCAAGGGTTTCGAGAAGGTCGCGACCCGCTTCGTCCGGGATTTCCTGTTCCATTGCGGCCAGAATCCAGGCCTTCAGCGCATCCAAACCCTCACTCCCCGTCAGACGGGAGCACCAATCCCTTGCAGCAGTGGCCGCGCGGATGGCCCCGCCCCCGCCGGGACCGTCGGGGAGTTCCAGCAAATCATCCAGCGTGCGGGAGAGATGGCGCGACTCATGACGGTCGAGTGCCTCCAGCCAGGGTGTGGGCGATCCGTGGTCGTCGTTTGCCAGGAGGGCGCGCCGCCCCCCCGGGTGGGTCAGGAGCGTGCGCAGAGCGGTCAGGCTCCGATCCTCCAAAAGATCGTGCAGTGTGGCGAGCAGCACGGAGAGTCCATGGGCGGCGGCGGGTTGTCCTGAGGGATCGTGCACGGCAAGGCCGTCGTCTTCCAAGGTCTGGCGCAGGCGCGGAAGGATCTCTTCACGGCAGATGCCCACCACGGCAGATGCGGGCCGGCGGTGGGCACGGACCAGAGAGGCGGCGGCGGCAGCCAGCCCGGATTCATCCAACAGGAGGTGGAGACGTTCCTCCGGCGCGGCAATCGGGAGATCTTTTTTCTTCCAAGCGAATGGCAATGGGCGTCCCCAGTTGTCGAAGTCGGCAGCCCGGTCTTCGCGGGCGTGGACGAGACAATGCACCGGATGGGTCGTGGCGGCGAGGACTCGGCAGGCCATCGGCAGCGGGTCGGGAACGCCGATCACCGCCCAGTGAGCGACCAGTGCGTCCCAGGCCGGAAAGGCCTCGAGCCGCTTCCAGGCCTCCAGCGGATCGACCAAGTTCCATTTCCGGAGAACTTCACGGTATCGGGCCTCCAAACCGGCCAGGGTCTCCCAACGGTCGGCTTCCCTAACTTGGGGAAGGCGACGCAGGACATCCCCCATGCCGCATCCGGCCTCCATGAGGGTGTCCTGGGTGTCCAGGAACAGACGGGCCACCCCCAGCGCCCAGGCCACATCCTGCACCGGCGGGACGGACGGGAAAACGGCCTCGCAGCGGTCGGACGGCTTGGCAAAATCCAGGCCGCAGAGAACTTCGCACCAGGCCATCAGGCGCTCAGGCCCGGTGGCGGTGCCCTCATCCGGATGGGGACCGCGCAGCACCTGGACCGGTGTCAGGATACGCGGCAGGAGGACGGCCTGGCGGGGCACCAGCCGGGTGAGGAGTGCCGCCAGCACCCGGCCCGACTCGGCCGTGGGCACCACCACGCCCCAGTCACCGAGATCCGGACAATCGCCGCAATGGGCCGCGCGTTCCAGCAGCCAGGTTGCGGACTGGAGTCCGAGCGGCTTCTCAGGGTCAAGAAAGTGGCATTCGGGCTGCATCGTCCTTGGCTGTTGTAGCAGGCGTCACGGACAAGGACAGTCCCCGTTCAGCGACCTTTTTGCTTCATCCTTGAGCCTTTCTCCTGGCTCCCTCATGCTTCCCCCATGATCACCCATGTCGTTGTTTTCTGGACCGACAAACCCCTGAACGAATTCCAATCCAAACTGCAGGAGGGCACACGCTTGTTGGCGAACATCCCCGGGGTGCTGGAATTCCGCCACGGGGTGCCCGTGCCCAGTCCGCGCGGGGCGGTGGACGACAGCTTTTCCGTGGCCATCAGCATGACCTTCGCCGACCAGGCCACCGCCGATGTCTACCAAGCCCATCCCATCCATCAGCAATTCATCAACGAATACGTCAAACCGCTGGTGAAACGCTTGGTGGTCTTCGACTTCGCGCCATCCCGGTGAAGCCCATCCCCACGCGGGAGGAAAAATCTCATGGAGTTTTCGGACGGCCAAAAGGGGACTTTAATCGATACACCCGTGCCGCAGCAACTCACACCAACCGCTCCGTCACGGTGAGGCCGGGAATGGCGTGGAAATGGCGGTCGAGAGTCAGGACCACTGCATCAATTTTCAACGCACAGCAGGCGATGACGAGATCGGGCAGTGGCGGGTGGATGCCACGACGGGCCAAACTCCAGGCAAGGGTTTCCACTTCCTCCCATAGTTGCTTATCCGTGGGCACGTATAGCATGACGTCCCAATAGGCCTGGAAGGCACGGAGCACCCGTTCTTGTTGCAACCCCCGGCCCACTTCGATCCGCACGACTCCACAGACGGCAACTTCCCGGGTTTGGGCGATGGCATCGAGTTCTTGGAGGGGATCGACGCCCGCCCGCAACCGGTCGATATACCAACTGCTATCTGCGAGAACGGGTTTTACGACCATACTTAACAGGGGTTTCCGCCACACGCAGGGTCATGAGTTCATAGGCAGGATCAACCGCTTTTTTGAGTTCAGCAGACGTTAATCCGAGTCCCCTCTGACCCAGTGTCCGTAACGTATGTTTGCGGCAAACTTCCCGCAAGGCGAGGTCGATGGCATAGGTTTTGTTCTCCGTGCCCAAGGCTTCCATGGCCCTCTTGAGCAGACCGTCCTCGACATTCAGCGTAATCTTCATTCCAGCTAATGTATGGTATGAAGACCATACGCAGCAAGAGCAAAGTCAATCCACCAGTTGATACCAGTTGTTGCGCTGGCGGGGCTGGTAGCCGGCCGCGGTGATGTTGCGGCGGATGTCGTCGAGGGTGAGGCGGAAGGAGGCACCGGCTTGTGAGACGACATTTTCCTCCATCATGAGGCTGCCGAAATCGTTGGCTCCGAACTTGAGGGCGATCTGGCCGATCTGCGCGCCCTGGGTGACCCAGGAGGCCTGGATGTTGTCGAAGTTGTCGAGGAAGATGCGGGCCAGGGCCTGCATGCGCAGGTATTCGTGCGGGCCGGCGGGGTTGTCCGCCTTGAGGACGGTGCCCTCGGACTGGAAGGTCCAGCAAATGAAGGCGGTGAATCCGCCGGTCCGGTCCTGCAGGTCGCGCAGGCGCTGGAGGTGTTCCAAGCGGTCCTCGAGGGTTTCCACATGGCCGAACATCATGGTGGCACTGGAATTCAGGCCCAGCCCGTGGGCTATTTCCATCACTCGGAGCCATTGGTCGGCGTCGCATTTCAGCGGCGAGATGCGCTCGCGGATGCGGTTGACCAGGATCTCGCCGCCTCCGCCCGGAATGCTGCCCAAGCCGGCTTCCTTGAAGCGGCGGATGATTTCTTCCAACGGCATCTGGAAGACTTCGGCGAAGTGGTTGAACTCCGGTGGGGAGAAGGCGTGGAGGTTGACCCCGGGAAACTTCTGTTTCAGGTGGGAAAGAAGGTCGAGGTAGAAATCGATGCCCAACTTGGGGTGGTGGCCGCCCTGCATGAGGATCTGGTTGCCACCCAGGGCGACCAATTCCGCGACCTTGGTGTCGATTTCATCGTGCGAGAGGACGTAGGCATCGGCGTCTTTTTCCGTGCGGTAGAAATTGCAGAATTTGCAGTAGACGTTGCAGATGTTGGTGTAGTTGATGTTGCGGTCGATGATGTAGGTGACCACCTCGTTGCCCCGGCCTCCGTAGGCGGCGGCTTTTTTCAACCGCCGACGGGCATCGGCCAGGCCACCGAGCTCCGGCAGGGGCAGGTGGGTGAGGGCACGGGCCTCGTCCCGCGTGATCCGGGCGCCATCGAGGACCTTGCGATGCAGGTCCGGGGTTGCGAGGGGGGCAATCATGCATCCACCATAACCCGAATGGGGGCCAAGCCAAGCCGGGAAGAAAATGCCGGAAGGGATTCTTTTTGGTACTCGTGCGGGGCGGCAGCCTTGTATAGTGAGGCATGTCGATCCATCAGAACGGTGACGTGATCGCCGGGCGTTACCAGGTGTGCCAGCATTTGGGCACCGGTGGCTTGGGCGAAGTCTTCCTCTGCTTGGACACGTATGACAAGAAGCAGGTGGCCCTCAAGCGCCTGAGGGCGGATCTGGCCTTTCCAGATTATGTGATCGAGCAAACGGAAAGGGAGGCCCGCCTTCTGGCTTCGCTGATGCACCGCAACATCATCCGCGTGACCGATTTCGGGGTCGATGTCCAGGGCACATATTTCACTCTGGAGTACATCGAGGGCCCGACGCTCAGCCTGATCCTCCACGACGGCAAGGTGCCCCTGGAAACCTTCTATCAATTGACGCTGCAGGTGCTGGAAGGCCTGGCGGCGGCCCACCGCAAACAGGTGCTGCACCTCGATATCAAGCCGGCCAACCTCATGCTCCAGGGCTATCCCGATCCGGCTTTCACGGTGAAGATCCTGGATTTTGGTCTGGCGCGACTGGGGGATGAAATCTCCGGACACCGCGAGGACGAACTCACCATCGGTTCCGTGTATTACATCGCCCCGGAACAACTCCTCCACCAACCGCTGGATGCACGCACCGACCTCTATTCCCTCGGGCAGGTGTGCTACCACATGCTGGCCGGAACGGTCACCTACCCCGATCCCGACCCGGTGGTGGTGCGCAATGGCCACCTCACTACCGACCCGATCCGGGTGGAACGCTACAATCCGCAGGTGTCGCGCCCTCTGGCCGACTGGATCCATTCCTTGATCAGCCGGGACCCCGAGGGTCGTCCGCGCGATGCCCAGGATGCGATCACGCGCTTCATGCGCACCGTCATGGCCAATCCCCTCAACAGCCGCAGTGACAACTCGCTGGACCGCTACAAGGAGCGCCCTCCCACAGCGCAATTGCCGGTGGGCTCGGGCCTGAAGGACGATGGCGGGGGTTGGGAGTGGTTGCGTTCCCAGTCGGGCCGTATCTTCAAAGGCACGATGGACAAGCTGGGCAACCGCGGCATCGACGGTTAGGCGGCAGCGAAAAGCGGGAAGGCTTCCATGAGGCCGCGCGGGTTGCCGATATCGAGGCGGCGTCCCTCCATGCGCACACCATGGAAACCTTCACGTTTGCGCAGAGATTCCATGGCGTCGGTCAATTGAACCTCGCCGTTTTTCCCCGGACGGCATTCGGCCAGGGCCGGGAAGATCGCCGGGGTGAACAGGTAGCGGGCGGCAAAGGCCTGCGCGGGAAGTCCGGTCCCATCGGATGCGAGCATCCGCGGGACCGAGTCCGGTCCGGGCTTTTCCACCATCGAATCGATGAAGTAACGCCCGGGGGATTCCTCCCGGCCGCCAGCGATGCCGTAGCGGCCGACGCGGTCCGGGTGGCAGGATTCCAGCGCCACCGCCGCGGTGCCCAGACTCTCCAGACAGGACCGCAACGCCGGCAGGGGGGAGGGACCGTGGATGACCGTGTCCGCGAGCAGAACGGCAAACGGGTCACGGCCGCAGAAGTCCCGGGCCTGCAGGATGGCATCGCCCAGTCCGAGCATATCCGGTTGATAGGCAAAATGGAAGTTTGCCAGGCCGGAAACCGAGCGCACCAGGGCCAGTTCGTCGAGCTTGCCCCGTTTTTCCAGCGAAGCCTCCAGGCCCGGCGCGGGCTCGAAGTAGCGGCGGATGGATTCTTTGTCCCGGCTGAGGATGATCAGGATCTCCTCGAAACCGGCCGCGACGGCCTCCTCGGCAACATATTGGATGACGGGCTTGGCCCCCAGGGGAAGAAGTTCTTTGGGCACCGCCTTGCTCAAGGGAAGGAAGCGCGTGCCGAAGCCGGCGGCCGGAAGAACAGCTTTCATGCCGGAGGGTTGCCGCAGCCATCGCCCGGCGGGAGGGCGGGGGCGAGGTCGGGACGGATGACCTTGATGCCTTTGGGGGCGAAGGCCTGCTGGAGGCGTTGAAAGACGGCTTCGTCGTCGGCGATACCGACGATGGCACCGCCACTGCCGGCGAACTTCGCGCTCGCCCCGGCCCGGCGGGCCGTATCGACCATCTCGCGGTTGCCCGCGCCGACATCGTAGAGACTGACCCGCTTGTCAAAATTGGCGTTGATCAAGGCGTGCATTTGCGCCCGATCGCCCGCTTCCAAGGCGGCACGGAAGCGCAGGGTCAGGTCGGCCCAGTAGTGCATGGCTTCGACGACCGCCGGTTCACCGGCGTTCCAGCGCTGGCGGAGGTTGTTGTGGAAAATCTCGGTTCCCTCGGAAAGGTCCTCGCGATAGGCCACGTAAACCGGGGGTAGGCATTTTTCGTCCAGCAAGGTGTAGTCGCCGTAGCCGCGGGCATCCATCAGGTCGCGGGAGAAGTCCATATAGACCACGCCCTGGTAGGCCTGGGCCACCCGGTCCTGCAATCCGCTCGGGATGCCGAGTTCGTGGTTTTCGACGGTCCAAACGAGATGGGCCAGGGAATGCCGTGAAATGGTGACGTGGTAAAATCCCATGAGGGCGCGGGCGCAGGCGGTGATGATCGCACTGGAGCCGGCCAGGCCGACGCGGTTGGGGATATTGGAGCGATAGCGCAGGGTGAAGTTGCGGTCGTCGAGCTGGATGCCCCGCTCACGGCAGTAGTCGAGGAAGCACTTCACCGTGGCTTTGAGCAAGCGGAAGCCTCCGTAATACCCGTGCATTTTGACGTCGTCATGCAGTGCTTCGATACCCCCGAAGACCGAATGGTCGCGGCGGCTGGGCAGGAGTTCGAGTTCCGGGCTTTCCCACAATTCGATCTCGGCGGCAAAGTTGGTGAAGGTGAAGGCGATGGTCTTGCCGAAATACCCGTCCGAGGGGTTTCCGATCAGACCCGCACGGGGGTGGGCGCGGGTGCGGATGATCATGATGGGAGGGAGAGCCTACCATCGGATTTTCCACTGCGGCAATGCAGAAAGCGGTCCGGGTTGAGGGTTGACCGCACTGGGTCGGGCTGATAAGTTTTTCCACTCTACTGCCCCGTGGTGCAATTGGTAGCACACCAGATTCTGGATCTGGGTGTTCATGGTTCGAGTCCATGCGGGGCAGCCAATTTTTTCGGGCCTCTTCCCTCCCCCAACGGTCAGGCCCTTGCCCCCAAAACCGGTTTTGCTATGTTTTCGCATGACCGCCCGTCTGCCTAGAAAAGCGCAAAGCCTCACCTCATTCATCACGCAGGGAGCTTCGGCTCTGACCCTGGAGCAACTCGAGGCCTTTCCAAACCGGGTGCCCGCGCTGAAGCGCAAGCTCGGACGACTTCGCAAGGAAGGGCACACGGAGCTCGACCACACAGCACAGCGCCTGCTGGCCTATGCCCTCGCCGCCCTGCTGGGCCAGGCCAAGCCCTTCCATCCCCGGACCATGTTCAGTGCGATCTTCGCCCTGAACTATCTGCTCAAGGGTTTTGACGCCATCCCTGACAGTGTTCCCAAAATCGGCCTGGCCGACGACCTGATCATCCTGAAACATGTGACCCGCGAGCACGATGCCGTCCTGCGTGCCTTTGAGGCGGGATGATCACGCCACCGTTCAAACATCCGTATTGTTTTCCCGGGGGCCGCTGCCATGCTGCGCGCCTCATGAGATCCCTCGTCCCCGCTTTTTTGGCGGTCCTCCTGGTCGCGGCCTGCGCCCCGAAAAACCCCAACCATCCCAAGTTTGTCGTCGCGGAGGTCCACGGGAAGAAAATCACCCGCGCCCAACTCGACGGGGAAATCGGCCACTTGGTCAAGCGGATCGGCATTGCCCCGGACCAGCTCAACCCCGAACAGAAGGGCAGCATCGAGTGGTATGCCGTCAACGACCTGGTCGACAAGGAAATCATCCACCAATCCCTCAATGAGAAGCAGGCCGCGGAAATCAAAACCCAGGTCGACGAGCGTCTGGCCGGTATCCGCAAGCAGTTTCCCAGCCAGGAAGCCTACGAGCAGGCCCTCAAAGCGGAGGGCATGACCGAGTCCGAGATTCGCACCGACATGACGCACGACGCCGGTATGGCCAAGCTGGTAGAGGCCGGCATCCCCGGTGGTCTGCAAGCTTCCCCGGAAGAGGTGGCCGCTTTTTACAAAAACAACCCGCAGCTCTGGAAGGTCCAGGACCAGGTGCGCGCGCGCCACATCCTCATCCGCGTCGAGCCCAACGCCAGCATCGAAGAGGTCAACACCGCCAAAAAGGCTGCCGAAACCGCACTCGCCCGGATCACGAAAGGCGAGGATTTTGCCAAAGTGGCGTCCGAACTCTCGCAAGAACCCGGCAGCAAGGATCGCGGGGGTGAGCTTCCCCCTTTCGGCAAAGGCCAGATGGTCCCCGCCTTCGAACAGGTGGCCTTCGCCACAGCGGTGGGCAAGACGAGCAAGGTTTTCAAAACCGATTACGGTTTCCACTTCCTCCAAGTGCTGGACAAGAAGCCGGCCCGCACGGTCCCCTTTGAGGAAGTGTCCGCCCGCATCGGCCAGGCCGTGGTTGCACAAAAGCGCACCGAATCCGGCCGCAAGCTCATGGCGGAATTGAAGGGCAAGACCCAGGCCAAAATCAACCTTCCCGAGCCGAAGCGTCCGCAGCCCCAGGATGGTCCTCCCGGAGCCGGTCAGGTGGTCCCGAATTGACGGTCGCCGGCGTCGCCCAGCCCGGGCAGGATGAACCCCCGGGCGTCCAGTTGACGGTCCAGGGCCGCGATCAGCAAGGGCGTGTCCGGATGGGCCGCCCTCACTTCGCGCACCCCTTCGGGTGCGGCCAGGCAACAGATCAATAGCAAATCAGTCGCGCCCAAAATCTTCAGCCGGCGAAGGGCCTCCACCGCACTGTGTCCGGTGGCCAGCATCGGGTCCAGCACCATCACCGTCCGCCCGGACAGGTCCGGGGGCGTTTTTTCAAGGTAAACCGTGGGCAGCAGGGTGCTTTCGTCGCGTTTCAGACCGAGGTGGCCCACCGCGGCCTCGGGGAAAACGCTTTGGAATCCTTTGAGCAGGCCCAGTCCGGCGCGCAGGATCGGAACCAGGCAGATGGGTTTGTCGATGCGGTCACCGGTTGTTTCCTCCAGCGGGGTCCTGATCGGACAGGGACGGGTGGTCAGTTTCCGACCCGCTTCCACCGCCAGGATGATGCCCAATTGCTCGACCAAGCGGACAAATTCCTCCCGGCCGGTCCTGGTCTCGCGCATGCGGGCCAGCCGGTCGCGGCCCAGAGCGTGGTCAAGGACGGTCAGCACCGGGGTCCTCCTTGGCTTGCTTGAGGGGTTTTTGGCGCAGGACACCAATGGCCCAAATGAGGATCGCTCCAGCCGCACCTTCGTCAAGGTTGCCGAAGCCGGGGATGTTGTCGGGAATGAATTCGAAGACCCCGAAGGTGGGATTGAGCAGATAAAGGATGCTCAGGAGGGCGGCCAGGCCTGCGACAAATTTATTCTTCATAGGTGGATTCAGATGGAACGGATTTCTCCCAGACGGGCCGACCATGGGTCGATGGCAATCAGGCGAAGGTCCAGCACGCGGTCATAGTAATCCCGAATCTGTTCCTCCGACCAGTGCGGATTGCGTTCCCGGATCAAATCCAGTGTCCAAGCCTTGGCCAGTTCCAGTTCTTTTTTCGTCAGGCGTTTGACCTGTCGCCGGTAAAGCTGTCGGTTGGCTCGTTCCGATAGTTTCAGGAAGTCCACGACCCAGATTAATCCACCACTTGCCTCTGGCAATCTCGGGATGCAGACCTGGGCCTGCTTGGAAGCGCAGACCCAGATGACAATCCATTTTATCTGCCAATAATGACCGGGCACTATCGTTAAAGATTTTCCATTTACGGAATATTGCCCACAGTTTGGAATTGTTTTGTCTTCCTTGTTGGCCCGCTACGCGTGAGCTTTGAAAATAAGGTTTGTATCCAGCAAGGATTTTCGCTTTAACGCTCGGTTGCAGGGGGCTCATTGGCCTCTTCCACGGACTTGTTTTTCATGAAAACCGCACTTCTCTTTTCCGGCCAGGGCGCCCAGCACGTGGGGATGGGCCGCGACCTCGTTGAGGTCTCACCGGAAGCGGCGGTGCTTTATCAGGAGGCGGACCGTGTCCTCAACAACGGTTTTTCCACTGTCTGCTTCGACGGCCCGGAGGAACGTTTGACCGACACCAGTTATTGCCAGCCCGCCCTTTTTGTCCACGGTCTGGCCCTTCTGGCCTTGTTGCGGAAAGAAAAACCCGCCTTCTCGTTTGTCGCCACTGCCGGGCTTTCGCTCGGAGAGTTCACCGCCCACACCGCCGCCGGGCATTTTTCCTTTGCCGACGGCCTGAAGTTGGTCGCGGCCCGCGGCCGTTTGATGCAGGAAGCCTGTCTGGCCACCGAGGGGGGGATGCTCACGCTCATCGGCGCCACCCCGCTGCAGGCCGAGACGCTCGCCAACACCAGCGGTCTCCAGATCGCCAATGAAAATTGTCCGGGTCAGATCGTGTTGTCCGGGGAGAAGGCCCTCATTCCCGCCGCTGTGGAGAAAGGCAAAGCCCTCGGCTTGAAGCGCGTTCTGCCGCTCAATGTGGCCGGCGCCTACCACTCCCGCCTGATGCAGTCCGCCCAGGACGGGCTCGCCCCGGTGCTCCAAGCGACCCCGGTTTCCCCCAACGCGCTCCCCACTTTCAGCAATGTCACCGCACAGCCCGCTCTCGACGAGGCTGCCATCCGCGACACCCTCCTGCGCCAGGTCACCGGAAGTGTCCGCTGGCAGCAGTGTGTCGAAGGCCTCATCGCCTCGGGGGTGGAACGCTTCCTCGAACTCGGCCCCGGCAAGGTTCTGGCCGGCATGTGCAAGCGGATAAACAAAGACATTCCTTGCCTCAGCGCCGGAAATGCGGAAGAACTGAAGGGCATCCTCCATGAACTCGCTTAAAGACCAGGTCGCCATCGTCACCGGCGCCAGCCGCGGTATCGGTCGGGCCGTCGCCCTCCGTCTGGCCGCCGAAGGCTGCCACATTGCCGGGGTCAGCCGCAGCACGGAATCCGCACAGACCCTTGCCGCGGATATCCAGGCCCTCGGCGTCACCTACCGCGGCTACGGCGTTGACGTCGCCGACACCGCGGCGGTTGCCGCCGCCGTGGACAAGATCCAATTGGATTTCGGCCGCATCGACATCCTGGTCAACAATGCCGGAATCACCCGCGACACCCTCATCATGCGCATGAGCGACGAGGATTGGCAGGCGGTCATCCAGACCAACCTGACCGGGGCCTTCAACTGGATCCGGCCCGTGACCAAGGTCATGATCAAGGCCCGCAGCGGCCGCGTGGTCAACATCGGCTCGGTCATCGGCCTCCACGGCAACGCCGGCCAGGCCAACTACGCCGCCGCCAAGGCCGGTCTCATCGGTCTGACGAAATCCGCCGCCAAGGAACTTGCCGCCCGCGGCATCACCGTCAATGTCATCTGCCCCGGCTTCATCGAGACCGACATGACCGGCGCGCTCAAGGACGACCTCAAGGCCAAGTTGCTGGAAAACATCCCGCTGAAACGCTTCGGCACCCCGGATGATGTCGCCCACCTCACCGCTTTCCTTTGCGGTCCCGCCTCTTCCTACATGACCGGCCAGGCCCTCACGGTCGATGGTGGACTCTTCATTTGAAACGCCCACACTCCATTTTTCTGTTGCCAAAAGCTTAAACCCGAACATAACACCCTCAGCGATCACCGCTACCAACCCGAATCAGACAGCCCAGGAGATAACCATGGCCGAAAAATCCATCGAAGAGAAAGTCAAAGACATCATTGTCGAACAGCTCAGCGTCAACGCCGAGCAAGTCACCCCCGAAGCCAAATTCATCGAAGACCTCGGTGCCGACTCCCTTGATGTGGTCGAGCTCGTCATGGCCTTCGAGGAACAGTTTTCCGTCGAAGTTCCCGATGAGGATGCTGAAAAGCTCCAGACCGTCGGCGACGTCGTCAAATACATCGAAGAAAAGCAGGACAAGTAATCTTGTTCAGCTAGGCTGTCGTGACAGGGCACCCGCTCCGGGTGCCCTTGTTGTTTCAACTGTGCGGAGAATCGATTCCGAATGAGTGGCAGACGCATCGTGGTAACCGGCATCGGGGTCCTGACCCCCTTGGGCAACGACCTGCCCTCCACTTGGGCCAACCTCCTGGCCGGTCGCAGCGGCATTGCCCCCATCACCCGCTTCGACGCCACCGGCTACTCCACCACCTTCGCCGGGGAAGTGAAGGGCTTTGAACCCGCCGGCGCCTTCAAGAATCCCAAGGACGCCCGCCGCTGCGACCGCTACACCCAGCTGGCCTTCGGTGCCACCAAGCAGGCCTTCGCCGACTCCGGCCTCGACCCCGCCCGCCTCGATCCCACCCGCTGCGGCGTCATCGTCGGCTCCGGTATCGGTGGACTCCAGACCCTTGAGGAACAACACTCCGTTCTTCGCGACAAGGGCCCGGGTCGCGTCTCCCCCTTCATGATCCCCATGATGATCAGCAACATCGCCTCCGGCCTGATCGCCATCGATTTCAATTTTCAAGGACCCAACTTCGCCATCGTCACGGCCTGCGCCACCTCCAACCAGTCCATCGGCGAGGCCTGGCGCCAGATCCGCGATGATGAAGCCGACGTCATGATCGCCGGCGGCAGCGAGGCCGCCGTCGTGCCCCTCGGCCTCTGCGGCTTCGGCTCGATGAAGGCCCTCAGCACCCGCAACGATGCCCCGGAAAAAGCCTCCCGGCCCTGGGACAAGGACCGCGATGGCTTTGTCCTCGGTGAGGGCGCCGGCATCCTCATTCTGGAAGAGCTCGAACATGCGAAAAAACGCGGGGCCCGTATTTACGGGGAAATCGCCGGTTACGGCGCCAGCTGCGATGCCTACCACATGACCAGCCCGACCCCCGACGGCAGCGGGGTGGCCCGCGCCATCACCAGCGCCATGCGCCATGCCGGGGTCAACGGGGCGGAAGTCGACTACATCAACGCCCACGCCACCTCGACCAATCTCGGCGACATCGCTGAAACCAAAGCCCTCAAACTGGCCCTCGGAGAAGAGGCCGCCCGCAAGACCTGGGTCAACTCGACCAAATCCATGATCGGCCACCTCCTGGGTGCCGCCGGGGCCGTGGAAATGGCCGTCTGCCTCAAGGCCATCGAAACCGGGGACGTCCCCCCCACCATCAACCTCGACGAGCCCGACCCCGAGTGCGATCTCGACTACGTCCCCAAAACCGCCCGCCACAAGGATGTCCGCGTCGCCATGAACAACTCCTTCGGCTTTGGCGGACATAATTCTTGCGTCATCGCGCGGAAGCTGGTTTGATTTCCGGCTCACTTTAAGGAACACACCATGAAAGCCGGAATCCATCCCGAATACCTAGAAGCCACCGTGACCTGCGCCTGCGGGGCCACCTACCACACCCGTTCCACCGTCCAGGACATCCGCATCGGCATTTGTGCCGCCTGCCACCCCTTCTTCACCGGCACCCAGAAGTTCGTCGACACCGCCGGACGCATCGACAAGTTCAAGAAGCGCTTCAGCACCACCCTCACGGCCGCTGCTTCCAAGCCGAAGAAGCGCAAATAGCGAACACACCGGAAGCGCCCCTTCCCAAAGGCGCACCTCAAAGGACAGGCCTCCCCCGTGGAGCCTGTCCTTTTGTTTTGTCATAGAAGGGCGAGCGGCTCTCCAACCCTTGCTTTCGGCTTTCAGCGATCAGCGCGTTACTCACTCCCCATTCCAAAATCAGAAATCAGAAATCTAAAATCAGAAATCCTTCATGGACTTCACCCCCCACACCACCCGCTTCCGCAAGCGTTTCGCCGAATTGGAGGACCTCCTCGGTTCCCCCACACTTTACGACGACCCGGCCAGCGCACAGAAGCTGACCAAGGAACACAGCCGTCTCAAGGCCGCCTTGGCCGCCGCGGCGGCATGGGAAAAAATCGGACGTGATCTGGCCGACAATCGGGAAATGGCCTCCGGCAACGACCCCGACCTGGCGCAGATGGCCAAAGAGGAAATTCCCAGCCTCGAGGCCCGCCTCCCCCTGGCCGAGCGCGAGCTCCTGACCTTCATCCTTCCCGCCGACCCCCACGAGGACCGCAACACCATCGTGGAAATCCGTGCCGGCACCGGGGGAGATGAGGCCGGACTCTTTGCCGCCGACCTCTTCCGCATGTATTCACGCTACGCCGAGCGCACCGGGTGGAAACTCGATGTCATGGACTGCAGTCCGGGCGAGGCCGGAGGTTACAAGGAAATCATCTTCAGCGTGGTCGGGACCAACGTCTTCCGCGCCCTCCGCTTCGAAAGCGGGGTCCACCGCGTCCAGCGCGTTCCCGCCACCGAGAATCAAGGCCGCATCCACACCTCCGCCGCCACCGTGGCCGTGCTGCCCGAGGCCGAGGAAGTCGACATCGAACTCAAACCCGACGACCTCCGCATCGAGGTCTGCCGGGCCGGGGGCCCTGGAGGGCAGGGGGTCAACACCACCGACTCCGCCGTCCAAGTCCTGCACAAACCGACCGGCATGATCGTCCGTTGCCAGGACGGCCGCTCCCAGCTCAAGAACAAGGAAAAGGCCCTCAACATCCTCCGCACCCGCTTGCTTGAACAAAAGCAGGCCGAGGAAGCCGCCAAATACGCCGCCCACCGGAAAAAGCAGATTGGCACCGGCGACCGCAACGAAAAGATCCGCACCTACAATTATCCCCAAAACCGCATCACCGACCACCGGATCAACTACACCATGCACAATCTTTCCGGATTCATGGAAGGGGACATCGGGGAACTCCTGGCCGAACTCCAATCGGCCGACTTCGCCCTCAAGCTGGCCGAACTCGATCCCGTTGCTTGAGAATCATTCTGCAGCCGGGGAATCCTCTCCCCGGATTTCTGACATTTTTCTAAGATTCCTCCCCGCCAGCGCGTCATGGACTTCGAATGCAACCTTCCATACCCTCATGACCGCGACCATGGACAAGCCCCACGCCTCCTGGCTGCAGGAATCGTTCACCGCCTATGAATCGCGCCTGATCCACTACGCCCAGCAGTTTGTCGGCGACTGGGAAACGGCGCGCGACGTGGCCCAGGACAGCTTCCTCAAGCTCTGCCAACAGGAACCCCGCAAGGTCGGCGACCCCCCGGGGGCCTGGCTTTACCGGGTGGCCCGCAACCGCGCCCTCGACATCCTCCGCGCCCGCAAGCGCTACCCCCAGGACGAACTCGACAGCGTCGAGGACACCCTGCCCCACCCCGGCACCGAAACCCCCGACCCGCGCCTGGCCCAGGTCTGGGAAACCCTGGGGAAACTCACCCCCAAACAACAGGAGGTCGTGCGCCTGAAATTCCTCCACGGCCTCAGTTACAAAGAAATCCGCAAAGTCACCGGCCTGAGCGAAAGCAACATCGGGTTCATCATCCACTCCGCCGTGCGCGAACTCCGCGACCGCCTCCAGGAACCCGGAGCCCGGCAATAAAAAAGGACCACCACAAATGAAAACAATTTACGAAGATCCCCGCCTGACCGCCTACGTGCTCGGCGAAATGAACGAGCGCGACAAAACGAAGTTTGAACAAGAAATCCACGACTCGCCCGACCTGGCCCGCGCGGTGGAGGAAATGAAAGAAAGCGCCTCGCTCTTCAGCGGGGCGCTTCCCTTGGAAGCCGCCGACCTCGGCCTGAGCATGGCCCAGCGGGATAAGGTCCACCGCGCCATGAGCGGTGAAAAGAAACCCACCCGCCGCTGGGCCTGGCTGCCGCAGCCGTTTTCCCCGGCGGGCAGTTGGGCCGGTGCGACGCTGGTCCTGTGCCTCGGCGCCTGGCTGTGGGTGTTCACCGATGCAATGAATACCAATCATCCAAATCCAACAGAAATGGGTGTTCTCAAGCCGGTAGATCAAAAAAAGGAAGTATGGTCCGGAATCCGATTGGACGAAGAAGCGCCCGAGGAGGCTAAAGTCAGCGAGAAACCTTTGGGCGATGAACTTCTCGCTCAGGGGGCTACAGAGCCACTCATTTCATCCGCGCCCGCTGCTTCGGATGTCAGCGTGCTCTCCAGCAACCTGAGCAACCGCAGTATTGTCACCCCCTCAGCCGCACCGGCTCTCCCGGCGGTCACCACCGCTCCGACGAGCGCAGCTGCGGTGGCCGGGGCTTCCGGTTCCTCCTCGGGCTACGGCCGAGCGGCAGGGGAGAAGTCCAAAGATCAGCTCAATCGCGTGGATGAGAGGTCACGCCGCCAAGTGGAAAAGGTTAAGCAAGACACCGCTGCATTCGGCATTGCCGACGCGGATTATTCAAACGACTTCCGTGACAAAAAACCCGAAACCCGCGCCGAGGCCCCCGGGGAAGCCTATGAAGCCCTTCGCGACAATGCTTTCAAACGCGTGGCCGACATCGAAAGCGGCACCTCCACCTTTGGCGCCGACGTCGACACCGCTTCCTACAGCAACGTCCGTCGTTTCCTCCAGGACGGCCAGCTCCCGCCCCGCGACGCCGTCCGCATCGAGGAATTGCTCAACTACTTCCCCTACGACTACCCCCGCAAGGCGGAACGCGGCCCCTTCGCCACCTCGGTGGAAATCGCCTCCGCCCCCTGGGCCCCCCAGCACCGCCTGGTCCGCGTCGGCCTCCGGGCCCAGGATGTGGCCGCCCAGGAACGTCCGCCCATGAATCTGGTCTTCCTCGTCGATGTCTCCGGCTCGATGAGTTCGGAAAACAAGCTCCCGCTCGTGCAGAAAGCCCTCAAGCTCCTGACCCGTAATCTGGAAAAACGCGACCGGGTGGCCATCGTGGTCTATGCCGGGTCCACCGGGTTGGTCCTCGATTCCACCGCCGACAAGGCCGCCATCCTCGAGGCCATCGACCGCATGCAGGCCGGGGGTTCCACCAACGGCGAGGGCGGCATCCGCCTGGCCTACCGCGTGGCCGCGGAACACTACCGTGAAAACGGCATCAACCGCGTCATCCTCTGCACCGACGGCGATTTCAACGTCGGTGTGACCGACCGCGAGGACCTCGTCTCCCTCATCGAGCGCAAGCGGAAAGAGGGCGTCTTCCTCAACATCTACGGCTTCGGCATGGGCAACCTCAAGGACGCCACCCTCGAACAACTGGCCGACAAGGGCAACGGCGCCTACGGCTACATCGACAGCTTCGCCGAAGCCCGCAAGGCCTTCGTCGAACAACTCTCCGGCACCCTCGTCACCGTGGCCAAGGACGTCAAATTTCAGATCGAATTCAACCCGGCCCAGGTCGCCGCCTGGCGCCAGATCGGCTACGAGAACCGCCAACTGGCCCGCCAGGACTTCAACGACGACACCAAAGACGCAGGCGAAGTCGGCGCAGGCCATACCGTCACCGTGCTCTATGAAATTGTCCCCGCCGGAGGAGAAATCCCCTCTGCCCCAGAGGCCCACCGCTACCTGGCCGAAAACCGGAAACCTGAAACGGGAAGCTTGAAATCCAGCAGCAACGAACTCTTGTTCCTGAAAATCCGCTACAAAGAACCCAAGGAAGATGAGAGCAAATTACAAACCTTTGCCGTCAAAGATGGGGGCAACACGTGGCAGAAGGCATCACCTGATTTCAAATTCGCCGCCTCGGTGGCTTCCTTCGGGATGCTTCTGCGCGAGTCCCCCCATGCCGGCGCCTCGAACTGGGGACAGGTCTTGGCCCTTGGTCGCGCCGGCTTGGGAGAAGACCCCCAGGGCTACCGCAGCGAATACCTCCGCCTGGTCGAAACCGCCCGCGACCTGTCGGGTATCCGTAACTAAGCAGCTGTTCACCGCGAAGGGCGCTAAGCTCGCGAAGTCCTTCGGACTTCTACCAGGCAACTTTTCGATTCACCGATCAGTGAGTTTCAATTCAACCCCGATCCTTATCGGGGTTGAACTGCTTTATAATGCCCTCAATGCCATAAGTTTTTGCTTCGCGTTCTTCGCGTCCTTTGCGGTGAACTGCATGGATCCTGCTTATACCAAATCACATTGACTGGGAGACGGGTTCTTCGGGAGGGCGAGGCTCCCGCCGAGCCGGGTTCAGGTCGGAATACCAGACGCGGCTCAGCCCCGCACGCTTGCGGGGGAGCCAGGAGCTTCGCCCTCCCGTAAGGCGCATTATCGCCTACTCAAGGTGATTTGGAGTTAGATCCCATTCGGATCTATCCGCCGCCTTTGATTGGCAGTTGCCGGGAGATGGGTGCGCTGCTATCACCACCGGACATGATCGAGACCTTTTCCCACTGGCTCCATTCCCTCTACTCCACCGACGGCATCACGCAGATCATCCTTTCCGGCGGCGTGCTGGTTCTGGTGGCCATCGTTTTTGCCGAGACCGGGTTGTTGGCGGGTTTTTTCCTTCCCGGCGATTCCCTGCTGGTCACCGCCGGTGTGATCGCGGCCAGTCCGGCCGCGCAGGGGCAGCCGCTCTTCAACATCTGGGTGCTGTCGTTGGCGGTTTCGGCGGCAGCGGTGATCGGTGACCAGGTGGGCTTTTTGCTTGGGCGCAAAACCGGCCAGGCCATTTTCCAGCGCGCCGATGGACGCTTCTTCAAGAGGCGCTACATCCAGGAGGCCCATGACTTCTACGTCCGTCATGGCGGCAAGGCGGTGGTGGCGGCCCGTTTCATGCCCATCATGCGCACTTTCGTTCCCTTCGCCGCCGGAGTGGCGGATATGCCCTATCGCCGTTTTGTCGGCTTCAATGTGATGGGTGGTGTCTTCTGGGTCTTCAGCATGCTCTGGCTGGGTTACTTCCTCGGCCAGACCCCCTTGGCCAAAAAACTCCACCACATCATCCTCGTGGTGGTGGTCATATCCGTGCTTCCGATCGTCATCGGAGTGGCCAGGCGCTGGTGGGCGTCCCGTTCCGAAACCAATGGCTGATCCGCTTCCGAAGTTGATCGAAGTTCGGACACGCCCGGGTGGGGATGTCGGGGTTTTTTGCCTGCGCGGGCTTTCTGCGAATGAAGTATTGGGAGAGCTGACGGGTATTCCCCTGACTGCGCCCACCCGTTACTCGATTCGGATGGATGGCATCCACTATGATGCGGAACCACCCTACCGTTTTTTGAACCATTCCTGTTCGCCCAACGCCCGGTGGCGCGGAAAACGGCTGGTGGCCCTCCGGGATATCCCATGCGGGGAGGAAATCACTTTTGATGATCTGGAAACAGAAGACGTGAGTGCGGCTCCTTTTGTCTGTCAATGTGGAGTATCCGGATGCCGGGGGAGCGTCGAAACGTTGCCATCTGCTAACCGATAGACGGTATCCCCGCCGCCAGCGAGTGGGTCAGCGGATTATCCAGCAGGGAAGCCGTTGGGCCCCCGACGGTTTTGTTGACATCGAGGATGACCGGTTTTCCCTCACGGAGGATGTAATCGATTGTTCCGTAATCCAAATGAATCCGATCCCGGTAGGCAATGACTTCGGGGTCGATGGCACAGGTTTCCTCGACCAGCTTCTGGTGCCATCGCAGGACGGGGTCCGGGCCGATCAACTTGAATCCCGCCTGCACCGTTCCGAGGAAGTAGGCCGTTCGCACCACGAAGGTGTCGTTCTCTTTTTCCTGAAGGAAGCGTTCAACAACGAAGTCCCGATTCTTCCAGAGGTGCCTGGGAACAGCCCGCGGTGAATCATAAATCCGGTAGGCGAGCGTGCGGCCCAGGCGGTGGCCCTGGAAGAGGGCCCAATGCTCCAGCAGGGGCAGCCGGGCACCACCTTTGCGGTAGGCATTGCTTTCGGGGACTCCCGCGTTGTTCAGATTGGTTTTGACCATGACCGGTCCGTCGAGGTCCGTGGGAGAGGCGAGGACATGGTTTCTCCCCGGGAGCGAGGTCTTGCGGATGTCGCGGATCTTTCCATTGAGGACCACGGGATAGCGGGCGGCGGCGCGGAGGAAGCGTTCCGGCACGACGCTCAGATCGACGTGCACCAGGGCCAAGTCGCCCGGCGGGAGATGGCGGGTTCCAGCCACATGACAAACGTCGATCCCGCGTTCCACCCATTTGGCGGCCATGGCATGGATGTAATACTCCTCGATTTGCCGCGGGTCGTGACGGTCATGGTGGATGATGACGAGGCGCATGCGGCGGTCTTCAATCCCTGGCGGGTGAGGCGGCCATGGATTCCATGCGTGAGGTCGGAGTGTGGAAGGCCAGGGCGACCAACACGGTGACCAGGGTGCCCGCGGTCACGCGCCAGGGGAAAGCGAGGGTGGGCATCCATTCGGGCAGGATGGATATCTGAATACCAAGGGCATGCAGGGGCACCTCGGGGAGGCGGCACAGCCAGGCCACCACGACAAATCCCGAGGCCATGGCGATGGCGTTGCCGGTATCGCTACCGCGCGTCCGGGTGGCCAGGCCGACGAGGAATACCCCCAAGAGAGAACCGTAGGTGTAGCCAAATATGCCCAGCACAATCGGGATGATGCGCGAACCGGGGATGTGGATCACCGCCCAAGCGGTGGCGATGCCGACCGCTGCCAGCAGGGCCGCGAATCCCCAGGTGGCGGTCTGCATGGCGCGGACACTTCCACCCGTTTGTCCTTCCCCCGTCCCCGAATGGCCCAGCCAGTCGCGGCAGAACGAGGTGGCCAGGGCATTGAGCGCCGTGCTCAGGGAGCCCATGGCCGTGGCCAGGACACCGGCCACCACCAGCCCGCGCAACCCGGGCGGCATTTCGTGCAGGATGAAATACGGGAACACGTGCGGGTTTTTATCCGGCAGGTTCGGGTCGGGATGGACCTGATAGAAGACGGACAGGAGGATGCCGATGAAAAGAAAGGAGAGCACCACCGGCATGTCGATGATTCCGGACAGGACCACGGCCCAGGCGCTGCGTTTTTTGTCCGGGGCGGTGAGCATGCGTTGCACCATGTCCTGGTCGGTGCCGTGGGTGGCCAGGGTGACGAAGGTGGCACCCAGCAGGGCGGTCCAGAGGGTGTATTCCTCCTCGAAGATCATTTTCACCCAGGCCCCCGCCCCGGTTCCTTCCGGTTGGCCCCAGGTCAGGAAGAGCATGTCCCCGGGACGCGAGAGATCGCCGGTGACCGCGGCCAGTCCGCCGGGTATGGCGCTTAACAAGTAATAAATAGAAAAACAGACCGCCGCCGCCAGCACACCGACCTGCAGGAGATCGGTCCAGATGACCGCCTTGATGCCGCCGATGGCGGTGTAGATGGCCGTGGCCAGGGTGACGACCACGACCGCCCCGGCGTAGATCATCATCTGGCCGGCGGGCGAGGGTTTGCTGCCGGTGGCCATCTCAAAGGCCAGCGCCACCAGGATGGCCGATACATACAAGCGCGTGCCGCTGGCCAGCAGGCGGGTGACCAGGAAGGTGGCCGAGGCCCAGGAACGAGTGCGTGGTCCGAAGCGGATTTCCAGGAATTCGTAGATGGAAACGACTCCGTGCCGGTAGTAGGCCGGGATGAACAGGGCGCCCACGATCAGTCGGGCCAGGATGGTCCCGATGGCCAGTTGGGCGTAGGTGAAATTGCGTTTGGCAAACCCTTCGCCCGGGGCCCCCAAGAAAGTGGCGGCGCTGATTTCTGCGGCCAAAATCGAGGCCAGAACCGCCCACCACGGCATGTTGCGGTCGCCCAGGGCGAATCCGCGCACATCGTCGCCCCCGCGTCGCTGGCTCCAGCCGATCCAGGCGATCATCCCCGCGTAAGCGGAAATGACCACCGCGTCCCACATCCATCCGTGCATGCGGTGCAGGATATCGTTTCCCCCCTTGCGGTCACGCGGTTTGTGGGGAGATAAATTCGGCACTTGGGCCCTTGACGTTCCTATCGCCCCCGCTACGTTGCCCGCCCGTGACTGATTACTATCTGTTCCCCTTCGCCGACTACTGGTGGTTCTATGGACTCTTCACCCTCTTTGTCTTTGCCATGCTGGCCTTGGACCTGGGGGTCTTCCACCGCGAGGCCCATGAGGTCAGCTTCAAGGAATCCGCCGTTTGGACGGTGATCTGGATCGGTCTGGCGCTGGTCTTCAACGCGCTTTTCTATTTTTACGCCGATTGGAAATTCGCCCAGGACGCCCGTTTGCTGGCCATCCCGGGATTCGACGCCGCCGCGGCCGCCAAGCAGGTCGGCTTGGAATTCCTCACCGGCTACATCGTGGAAAAATCCCTCGCCGTCGACAACATCTTCGTCTTCGTCGTGGTCTTCACGTTCTTCGCCGTCCCGCCCAAATACCAGCACCGCGTCCTCTTCTTCGGCATCCTCGGGGCCCTGTTGTTCCGCACCATCTTCATCGGTCTGGGCAGCATGCTGATGCAATACCACTGGGTTGTCGTGCTCTTCGGCGTCTTCCTCATCGCCACCGGGATCAAGATCCTCTTCGCCCCGGAAAAGCCCATCGACCCGGAAAAAAACATCGTCATCCGGTTGCTGAAAAAAATCCTGCCCGTCACGCCGGAATACCACGGTCAGAAGTTTTTCGTCCGCCTAGCCGGCAAGCTCTTCGCCACCCCGCTCTTTGTCGCCCTGGCTTTCATCGAGTTTTCCGACATCGTCTTCGCCGTCGATTCGGTCCCGGCCATCTTCGCCATCACCAAGGAACCGCTCATCGTCTTCACCTCGAACATCTTTGCCATCCTCGGTCTGCGGGCCATGTATTTCATGCTCGCCGGTGTCGTGCACAAGTTCCGCTACCTCAAATACGGCCTGGGTCTGGTCCTGGTGTTCGTGGGCCTCAAGATGGTCTGGTTGAACGCCGCCTTCGACGGCAAGTTCCCGATCACCTGGTCGCTCGGCATCATCGTGCTGCTCATCGGTGGCTCGATCGCTTTCTCGCTCTGGAAAGCGGCCGGGGAGAAGTCGACCGCGTGAGGATTTCTTTCCCCTCGCCTGTTGGCTTTTCTTAGCTAGTGGTGGTGAATGGAATCACCCCTTCCGAACGCGCCGGTGATCCTGGGTGGGCAGCGACTTTCGGCCCAAGTGCGTGCCTTGGCCGCGGCCTGCAAGGAAGGCGATGTCACCCTGGGCGAGGTTTCCCGCCTGCTCCAAGGTCGCGGGATGTGCCTGTTCTTGGTGGTCCTGGCCCTGCCGTTCTGCCTCCCGGTCCCCATGCCCGGACTCTCCACCCCTTTCGGTTTTGCCATCATGATCCTGGGTTTCCGTTCGCTCTTCCGCCAGAGCGAGAATCTCCCTGGGGTCATCGCCGGGCACCGGGTTTCGCCCCGCATCTTCGGCCCGCTGCTGCGTTCGGTCGCCGGGGTGTTGTCGATGTTGGAAACGCTGATGGGCTCGCGCTTGCATTGGATCATGGATCACGAACCGGGCCGCCGCGTGGCCGGGGGCATGATCGCCATCTGTGGGTTCCTCCTCATGCTCCCCCTGCCCATCCCCTTCACCAACGTCTTCCCGGCCTTTACCGTGGTCCTGCTGGCTTGTGCCATGGTGGAACACGATGGGGTCACCGCATTGGTTGGGTTGATCTTTTTCCTGATCACCGTGGCCCTGTTTGCCCTCATCGCCTGGGGTGGTGCGGCGGCGGTGGACTGGGCCATCGACTGGTTGGTGCAAAGTTTCCGGCCCCGGGACGAAATGGCCATTCCCCTGCCCGACCTGGCCGCCCCCGGCCCGTGAACCATTCTTAATTACACAACATCAAGGAGTTACATATGAGCTATGAAGATAATGGACGGACGATGCTGGGATTTGGGGCCTTCGGCGTGTTGGGCCTTTTGTTTTTGGGACTGTTGTTGCTTTTCGGCTGCTGGAGTATTGTCCCACCGGGCCATCGCGGCGTTTCCGTGACTCTGGGCAAGGTGGATCCGGTGGCCCGCGGCGAGGGCTTGACCTTCAAGAAGCCGTTCATGGAATCCATCATCAAGATGCCGGTGCAGCAAATCACCCAGGGCGGCACCGCCTCCAGTTTCAGCTCCGACCTGCAAACGGTGCAGGTTTCCTACGCCGTGCTCTACCGCATCCCGGAAACCAAGGTGGTCGAACTCTTTCAACAATACGCCGGCAATCCCTACGCCACTTTGGTCGAACCCCGCGTCCAGGAAGCGGTCAAGCAAGTGACCGCCCTCTACAAGGCCGAAGAGTTGGTCAAGAGCCGCGAGAAGATCAAACAGACCGTCCTCGGCAAGGTTCAACAGGAACTGGCCGGACTCATCGACGTGCGCGACATCCCGATCACCAACATCGATCTCACCGACGAACTCGAGCGCGCGATCGAACTCAAGCAAGTCACCGAGCAGCAGGCCCTGGCCAAAGAGTATGAACTTCAGAAGGCCCGCAAGGAAGCCGAGATCACCCTCGTCAACGCCAAGGCCGAAGCCGAATCGGTCAAGATCAAGGGCGAAGCCCTGGCCAATTCCCCCCGCGTCATCGACTTGGAAATCGTCAAGAAATGGGACGGCAAGACCCCCCAAAGCGTGGTCACCGGTCAGGGTGGATCGAACATCATCCTGCCGCTGCGTTGACGGCTGCTTCTAGAGCGCTTCCCATTCAATGGGCGGCAATTCCCAATCGTTTCTCTTACTCGCTCTCGTGCTCGTTCTCTCCATCCATGAGAGAATGAGAAAGAGTAAGAGTAAGAGAACGATTAGCAGATTAAGCGCAAAACGCTTTTTCCCTCAGCGTCTCAGCGTCTCAGCGCCTCTGCGCGAGCCTCACGGCATCCGCTCGCGGTGAACCCTTGCTCAAGAAATCGGGGTCGCCTCGGGCCGCCCCCGCTTGACCCAGATGGCCAGGATGGAAAGGTCGGTCGGGTTGATCCCGGAAATGCGCGAAGCCTGGCCGAACGACGCCGGGCGGATCTCCTTCAGCTTGATCCGTGCCTCCGTCTTCAAACCCTGGATCTGGTCGTAGTCCACCCAGTCGGGAATCGCCCGGTCCTCCATCCCACGTGTCCGTTCGATGATCCCCATCTCGCGTTGAATGTAGCCGGCATACTTGATGTCCGTCTGCACCTGCTCGGCAATCTCGGAAGGTTCCACGTGGAACATTTCGGGTAGATCGGCCCAAGTGAAGTCGGGCTTCTTCAGCCAGTGGGCCAGGCTTTGGCCATCTTTGCGGGTGGCTTCCAGCCGGGCTTTGAGGTCATCGATGGCCCGGGCTTTGGCCTGGGTGCGGGACAAGCGCTCGGGCGTGGCCAGGCCGATCCCGGCCCCGATTTCGCTCAGGCGGAGGTCGGCGTTGTCTTGGCGCAGGAGGAGCCGGTATTCGGCCCGCGAGGTGAACATGCGATACGGCTCCTTGGTGCCCTTGGTCACGAGGTCGTCGATCAAGACCCCGATGTAGGCCTGGTGGCGACCCAGGATCAGTGGGGCCTTTCCTTGCACCTGGAGGGCGGCGTTGATTCCGGCCATCAGGCCCTGCGCCGCCGCTTCTTCGTAGCCCGAGGTGCCGTTGATTTGACCGGCAAAGTAGAGCCCGCCCACGGGTTTCGTTTCCAGGGTGGGATGCAGTTGGGTCGGCGGGCAGAAGTCATACTCCACCGCATAACCCGGACGGATGATCTCGACATGCTCCAATCCGGGAATCGAACGGATGAAGCCATACTGGGCCTCGATGGGCAGGCTGGTCGAACAGCCGTTGATGTAATACTCCGCCGTGTGCAGCCCCTCGGGTTCGAGGAAGACCTGGTGGCTGGCCTTGTCGGCAAAACGGACGATCTTGTCTTCGATCGAGGGACAGTAACGGGGACCGATGCCTTGGATGATCCCGCAGTAGAGCGGCGACTGATCGAGGTTGGCCCGGATGATCTCGGCCGTGCGGGCGTTGGTGTGGGTGATCCAGCAGGGGCGATGTTCCACGTGGAACAATGCCGGGTCCTTCTTCCACGAGTTCAACGTGAAGAGGTCCTGCGGGCCTTTTTCGATCGTATCGGCCAGGTAGCTGAAGGAGGGGGGAGGGGTGTCGCCGTCCTGGCGCTGGAGACCGGCGAAGTTGATCGTCCGGCCATTCAGCCGCGGAGGTGTGCCGGTCTTCAGGCGCTCGACTTGGAAGCCAAGTTCGCGCAGGCAGTCGGAAAAGCCGCTGACGCCGTCGCCCATCCGGCCCCCCTGGGCGTTGCGCAAACCGACGTGCATGAGGGCGCGAAGGAAAGTCCCGGTGGTGATGACCACCGTGCGGGTGTGATACCGCACGCCCATCGGGGTCTGCACGGCTACCACTCGACCGTCTTCCACTTCCAACTGACTGATCAGGCCCTGTTGCAGGTCGAGGTTTTCCTGCTGTTCCAGGGTGTGCTTCATCCGGAATTGGTAGGCCTTCTTATCGGCTTGAGCCCGAGGGGCGCGGACGCTCGGGCCCTTGGAGGCGTTGAGCATGCGGAACTGGATGCCGGTGGCGTCGGTGTTCAGGCCCATCTCCCCGCCGAGGGCGTCGATCTCCCGGACCAGGTGGCCCTTGGCCAGGCCGCCGATGGCCGGGTTGCAACTCATCTGGGCGATGGTGTCCAGGTTCATGGTCAGCATCAGTGTGCGACACCCCATCCGGGCCGCCGCCAGCGCCGCCTCGCAGCCCGCGTGCCCCGCGCCCGCGACCACGACGTCGTAATGCTCTGGATGGGTGAACATGAGGGAGATAACCTAAACCAACAGCGCCATTCCGCCAAGGGCCAAGGTATACGGTGCGCAGCACAAACAGACCACAGCACTAAGAATCCCGTTTCGGGCAAACGCACAAGGCGGTATCGCTTTGTTAGCCTGGCGCATGGCAGGCCCTCGAGGGTCGACCCTCTATTTCATCTTCGGTCCCGTGGGTTGTCTTGCCTTGCCTTGATTGGGAGAATTGGATAGGTTAAGCGCTCAAACTGAGCCTGCTTCACGTTGGAACCCTTGAATCCCCCCTTTATGAAATATCTCCCGACCGCCCTAGGACTGTGCTTCATACTCACAAGCTGTGCATCCGTCAAAGTTGACGAACGATCCGTGCAAACCACGCAGCCACTCAGCCGTCCTGCGGCCATCTACGTGAGTCAGTTCGACCACACAAAAGGGATCTGGAAGGTCGACCGAGCTGGCAACGATTTGGAGGTTTTCAAGACTAATGCCAGCCTTGAATTGCAACGCATGATGATCGAACGCCTCCCTGAGGTGGCCCCCACTTACGCCACTCCGGATACGTTACCCACCTCTGGGATGCTCATCAGTGGTGAATTTACCCGCGTGAATCAGGGCAGTCGTGCCTTGCGGATGGGGGTCGGATTCGGCGCTGGCGGGACCAAAGTCGAGACGATTGTGCGGATCTACGATTTATCTTTTTCCAGCACTTCGCCAGTTGCCACATTCAAGACTACGGGAGGATCGAATGCGCAGCCAGGATGGCTCGCCGGGGGATGGGTGGCTACGGGCTTGAATGCCACCGGCCTTGAATCCGATTGGGAGAGGACCAGTCGCGAAATCCGGAATTTCATTCTCGAGAGGATTTAAGGTCCGTCAGGCAGGGTCATGCTGCGTTGACCCCACGTAAACGAGGGCCATTCCAATTTAGACAGATGACGATGATTGATCCATTCGCTCGCGGCCTAAAGCTGCCTACAGCCCGCGCCGCCGAATTTTCCGCCGGGGTCTCCCGGTAACCCTCGGTCGGGTTCAATGGCGGGTCCGTGGGGTGGGGGTGGCAGCCCGTGAATCCGAGCATTGACCTAGGTTTGTGATGCGGGCAGGGCGAAACACATGGCGCGCCAAACTACAGCGCTTTGCGTTTAATTAGCAGTGGTTTTAACTCGTTTCTCTTACTCGCTCTCGTGCACGTTCTCTCCCATTCAGAGAGCACGAGAATGAGAAAGAGCACGAGAACGAGTGGCAGATTAAATGCAAAATGCTCTAGAGTGGAATATGCCGGGGCCTACTACCACCTCATGCGCCACGGGGATCGCCGAGAGACGAACTTTTTTCTACGAGCTGGACCGTGAGCTGATTCTGGAAAGGACGGGAAATCAAGCTGGCCCCGCGGCAAAGTTGAATAAAGAAGGTGTGAATGCCTTGAAAAATTCAAGGCCATGGACGGACCGCCATCACGGTGACTGCACGGTCAGGAAGGCTGAGCTGGTGATGAGTTGGGTCCCGGTGAGCCGGCATTTGAAGCGGTGACCGTTCATCAAGGGGTCGACTCCCCGGACGGTCAATGTCGCTGTCTGCACTCCGGTGTAAGTCGCGTTTTCCAAAAGATCAGTCCAAGTGCCGCCCTGGTCGGTAGAGATTTGCCATTGGTAGGTGACCGGCAGGCTCGAAAGACCGACGGTGGGCACCAAGAAGACCGCATCCCGACCGGCGGGAACCGATTGACTTGCGATCGTCAGGATGCCAGAGACGCCTGCGCCGTACACGAAATGGGTGGTGAATGTAGAGGTAAGGCTCGTGGTTCCACCCACAACGAGAGAGCCACTGTTGACGGTCAAGTTTCCGGATAAGTTCAGGGTTGAGTTGCCCTGTTTGATTATAGAGCCTACACCAGATCCCGGATTGATTAATAAAGTCGCACCGGAAAGCGAGCCGGAACCTAACGATAAAGACCCGCCGGAAAACGAGCCGGAACCGCTTGAGGAAGACCGGATAGAGAGCGTCCCACTGACCGACTTGCAGAGGTAATTCGCGGCCTTGGTCTGGGAAAGTTGGATGGGGAAATTTCCGGCGGCACTGGTGTTCTTGGCCTTACAGGTGGCCCGCGGCACGGTCGTCAATACCGAAGGCCCGTCTCCGTTGACAAAGCCCGAGTAGGAAACGGTGAATGCCGGGAGGGCGGCGCCGACGTAGATCCACTGGTTGTCTGCGGTGGCGGTCAGGAGGGCGGGTTTGACCGCGAACTGCACGTCGCGAACCACGGGCTTGAGGTCGGCATTACCCGCCTGGCTGGCACGGATACGAACCACCCCGGCTCCGGTCAGGGTGACGGTCTGGTTTCCGCTCAGTGCGGCAGGCCCGCTGACCAGGGTCAAGACCACGGGAAGGCCGGAGCTGGCTTGGACATTGAGGGAAAAAGGGGCATCTCCGTAGGTTTTGGGCGAGACAGGAGACACCAGCAAGTACTGCGAGCCCCGATAAACCGAGGCCGCCTGGATGTCTGCAAGGGCACAGAGCCAAGAAAGCATCAGAAAAACCCTGCCTAACTTCATCGCAATACGTTAGTCGCCGGCAGGTCTGTGTAAAGTTTAATGCCGTAGCAATTATGGGCTTTGCCTGGGCAAATATGAAGGTGGCTTCTTGGGGGCTAGTCTGATGGGTCGCGTTTGGCGCTGCAGGACGGGCCATTCCACCAGTGCTGAGGCAACGTTGAATGAGGAAAGTGTGCGATGCCTCAAAACATCAGATTCAAACGGCAGTCCTTAGAGCGCATCCGGATAACTCCCGTGGCCCGCGTGATGAGTGCCACCTGCCCGGGCCCGAGGAGGAGTGACCGCGCATATCGGGACGAGATACGCAAGGAAGGGACGACGAAGGGGGCGGGCAGGTGCCGCCATCACCCTCCGGGCTGGGGCCAAAAAGCC
>JANRJG010000031.1 GCA_033875315.1 Candidatus Methylacidiphilales bacterium | reverse complement strand
TCTGCGCAAAGCATCGGCCAGAACTTGGAAGGAGCTGATCTCAGCCCTCAAAGAAGCCATCGAATCCTTCACCCCGGAGCACTGTGCCAACTTCTTCTCTCATGCCAACTACGAAGCTAATTAAGTGGAAAGTGCTCTAACCACCGCGAGCCATGAGCTTTTTCTTCATCTCCCGCAGGGGCAGGGTGTTGGCGACGTCTTCCCGGCGCAGCCAGCCTTTGCGGGCGAAGCGCGCGCCGAGGTGCAGGTAACCAAGTTGGCCGACCGCGTGGGCATCAGGGTTGATGGCGCAGAGGACCCCTTTGTCCCGGGCCCGCCTCCAGTAGCGCCAGTCCATATCCAGTCTGAACGGGTTGGCGTTGAGTTCGATCCATGTCCCGTTCGCGGCACAGGCGTCGATCACTTTATCCAGGTTGATGGCGTAGGGCTCGCGTTCCAGCAGCAGCCTGCCCGTCGGGTGGCCGAGCAGGGTGACATGTTCGTTCTCGACCGCGCGGATGATGCGCCGGGTCATGGTGTCCGCATCCTGGTTGAAAGCGCTGTGCACCGAGGCCACGACGTAATCCAGTTGGGCCAGGATGTCGTCCCCGTAATCGAGGGTGCCGTCCTTCAGGATGTCGCACTCCACTCCGGCGAAGAGGTGGATGTCGTCGCGGGTTTTGTTGCGGTGGTGGATTTCCGCCACCTGGGCCAGTAGGCGTTCCGAAGAGAGGCCGTTGGCCTGGACGGAGGACTTCGAGTGGTCGGCGATGCCGAGATATTCCAGACCGAGTTCGGCCGCTGCGGAGGCCATTTCCTCCAGGGTGTTCCTGCCATCGCTGGCGGTGGTGTGGTTGTGGAAACAACCTTTCAAATCGGTCCATTCCAACAGCCGCGGCAGCCGGCCCGTTTCGGCGGCTTCGATCTCCCCCAGATTCTCCCGCAGTTCGGGGGGGATGAAATCAAGGCCGAGGGCCTTGTAGAGGGCGGACTCGTCAGGAAATTTTTGATTTTTGATTTTCGATTGCTGATTTGGGTTGTCGGGCTCGAGGCCGTATTCGCTCAGCTTCAGACCGCGCGCGATGGCCCGCTGGCGGAGGGCGACATTGGCTTCCTTGCTGCCGGTGAAGTGGAGCAGGGTGGCGGGGAAATCCCGGTCGGCGACAACTCGCAGATCGCAGGGCAGGCCGTTGTCGAAGACCACACTGCATTTGGTTTCGCCGCGCGCCACCACACGGACCACGCCCTCGAGCCCGGCAAAGGCGTCGATGACGGCGGCCGGGTCCTTGGAGGAGGCCACGAGGTCCATGTCTTTGACCACTTCCTTGCCCCGGCGCAGGGAGCCGGCAAGCGAGACGCGGATGACATCGGGGTGGGTGCGGAGCAATTCGATCAGTTCCTCGGCCCGGGTGATGACGTCGCCGAAACGGAACTGTCCGGCGAAGGCCCGGCGTTGGGCCAGGCCGGCAAGGAGGTTGGCGGCCGTTTTCGGACCAAAGCCGGCCAGAGCGGCGACGCGTCCGTCTTCGCAGGCCTGTTGCAGGCTGGCGGTGTCGTGGATGCCTAACTGGTCGTGAAGAGCCTTGAGCTTTTTCGGTCCAAGACCGGGGATGTGGAGCAGATCGAGCAGGCCCGGCGCGAAAGAAGCCCTGAGTTGGTCGTAGTAGGGCAATTGGCCGTCGCGGACCAGGAGGGTGGTTTTCTCCCGCAGGGCCTCGCCGAGACCGGGAATTTCCCCGAGCCGGTCTTCGGTAACAAGGGTGGCGAGATCGCCCGGGAAAGTTTCGAGCGAACGGGCTGCATTTTGATAGGCACGGGTTTTGAACGGGTTTTCTCCCCGGAGCTCAAGTAGGAGGGCGATTTCCTGGAAGATGGCGGCCACTGCGGACTTGTCCATACACCGACCATGTTGTTCGCAAACGGGGAGGTTGCAACTGCGGTGAGCGGGGAAGCCCGGCAGGATCACCCCCGGCGCATGGTTCCCCCGGGGCCATGAAGGCGGGCGTCGCATGAGACCGCTCTTGCGGTGCGGGATATGGAAGCTAGTTTTGGTCTCGTGAAGAAGCTCGGCATCTACCTCGTGGTGGCCCTGGTCATGGGTGCGGGGGGCTATGGGGGCTGGCGGTGGTGGCAGGGCCAGCGGACGGCCCTGGAGGACAAGGGTGGTCCGGTCCTGACGGCCCAGGTGGGGAAGCAGACCATCGACATCACCGTGGAAATTTCCGGTGACCTGGAACCGATCGACGTCCTCGAGGTCAAATCCGAGGTCAGTGCAAAAATCAAAAAGCTCCACGTCGAGCTGGGCGATACGGTCAAGCAGGGGGCGTTGCTGGTTGAATTGGATGACAAGGAGCTACAGACCGAAAAAAGCTCGGTTCTGATTGAAATCGCAGGGGCGAAGCTGAGCGCGGACAAGGCACGCGCGGACCACGCACGGGACCAGAAACTTTATGAGCGGCAGTTGATCCCCGAGAAGACCCTGGCCGATACACGGTCGGCGATGGATCTGGCCGACAATGCGCTGGATCGCGCGAGCAAGCGGCTCCAGACCATCGAGGAGCGGCTTTCCAAAACCCAGATCCTGGCCCCGATGAACGGGGTCATCCTGGAACTGCCGGTGGTGGAGGGTCAGGTCGTGGTGGCGGCCGCCAGCGTGAACAGCGGAACCATGATCATGAAGATGGCCAAGCTGGAGCAGTTGTTGATCAAGTCGCACGTCAACCAGGTGGACGTGGCCCGTCTGAAGCCGGGGATGGAGGTCAAGTTTTCCGTCGACTCCATACCCGGGGTGGAGATGGGCGGGCGCATCGACCGTCTGGCCCCGACAGCGACGGTGAAAAACAACATCAAGGGGTTCCAGGTCGAGATCCGCATCGAGCATCCGGATGAGCGCCTGCGTCCGGGCATGACCGCGGATGTGGTGGTGCCGATCAGCCGGGTGGAAAATGTGGTCGCGGTGCCGTTGACGGCGGTCTTCAGCGAGCCGGATGGGAGCCGGGTGGTCTTTGTCCAGCCCCCGGTGGCAGGGTCCGAGAGCCCGCCCGAGACCCGCCCGGTCGAGATCGGGGTTTCCAACATCCATTTCGTGGAAATCAAGAAGGGCCTGCAGGAGAACGAAACCGTCCTCCTGGCCCGGCCCCTGGCCAAGCCGTCCGGCGGCTGAATCCGCCTTCAATGCGCTGAGGCGTTCCGGGCTTCGGCCAATATTAGTTTTTCGGCATCGAGCAGCCGTGATTCATCGACAAGCTTAAGAATGGCTCCGGCCTCGGCGGCACGGTTATTGCGTGATAGGGCGAATGCATAGTAAAGATTGATCGGTGGAAGTTGGCGCAGTTCAGGTGCTATGCGCTCCATCAAATTCAAGCCTTCGCCGGCTTTGCCCGAAAGTGTGAGGGCGAAGCCCTGGAGCGACTGGGCATGGGGCAGGCGGGAATACCGCAAAAAGAATTTTTCACACGCGCTGCGGATCTTGGGGGAGCCGGGGTCCAACAGGAGTGCCAGGGAAAGGTAGTTGCCCTGCATTTGCGGGGATTCCGGATGGGCCAGGGCCAGTCGCTCGGCTATGGGCAGGAGCTTGGCGGCATTTCTTTTTGCCAGGTGGCGTTGGAACAGCTCTCCCAAGGCCTGTGATTCGAACACGCGGTCATGGCTCAGGGATTCAAGCAGGGAGTCCACCTCCTCGTCCCAGCCCTCCCAGGCCTCGACAAGGTCAAGTAGGGAGTAACAAGATAGGGAATGGCGCTTGGCGGATTCGACCGCCCGGCGCTTGAAGGATATGGCGGCATCCGCTTGGCCGTCCATTTGATGGGCCATCGAGAGCCCGGCCAGGCGGAGCGGCTCATCGCGGCCCCAAGAAGTGGTCCCCAAAAAAGGAAGCCAGCGCGAGGCTGGCCACCTGGCCAGCACGGCACATTGGATTCGGGTGAAACGGATGTGGGTGCTGCTCTGGATTTCAGGGGGGAATGCGTCCATCCATGCCATCGCCTCTTCCCATCGCCTGGCATGGAGAAGCCACTCGAGCAGGGGGCCCATGGTGGAACGCTGCTGCCGGGACGATTCCTGGAGCACCTTCAGGGCCGCCGGGTAGTCCGCTGGACGGAAGGCCAGTAGCGTGCCGAGGTGCTGGAGTCGGTCTCCGAACTGGTGTCGCGGATGCCGAACAATCTCCTGGGCAAGCTCGAGGGACGTGGCGGCATCCCGCATTTCCATGGCACGCGCTCCCCGCAGTCTGAGCACGGCCAGATCGCCACCCGGGAGGCGCGAGAGACGCAATAGAATGTCCTCCCGCTCCGCATCCAAGGATGGTTGATGCAAAGTGGTCAGAAAGGTGGCGAAGTTCGCCAGAATGGGCAGGGAATTCGGCTCGTCGCGGAGGGCAGAGCGGAAGTGTTCCAGAGCCGCATCCAGATCACCCCGGTGGGCACTGGTCAGGGCCAGGATGTTGTGGGCCGGACCGCTCCACTCCCGATAAGGGATGAGTGACCGGGCCAAAGTGGAGGCGTTCTCATAGTGTTTGAGTCGCAGATGGACACCGGCGAGCTCCAACGAAGTTTTCCGGTTGTCGGGTTCGAGCCCCTGGAGACGGGTCAGCCACTCGACGTAAGAACGGGGCGCGGACCTCTTGCAAAAATCCACCATGAGCCGGTTGGCTTCCAGGTCATCGGGGTGCGACTCCAAAACCTGCCGGATGAATCCGAGAAACCGGGTGGTATCTCCCGAGGCTTCGGCCGTGCGGGCGTGGTGGGTCAGAACCATGCGGCGGCATTCCTTGAAGCCGTAATAACCCGCCCAGCCGAGTAAAGCGAGGAGAGCGGTGATGAGCGCCAGACCAAGGATCGAACGTATGAGAAAGGGATCCGGGCAGGTGAGCCAGTGCCGGAGGCGGGCGCGAACGTTCCGCAACATGATCCAAGTTGAAGCCCGGGACCGCTTCTGGCAATAGTGCCATACGGCCCTGAACCAAAAACCCTAGCCAGTCTTCACTAATACATTGTTTGGCCGTGCCGATCAGGTTATTCTGATTGGGTGGAATTGCGTATGGGCAAAAGCTTGCAGTGTGCGTGGATGTGCGCCCTTGTCTGGGGGGGCGTTCAGGGAGAATGCCGTGCGCAGGTCTATTACAATTTCACCCAGGCCGACTTGACCATCGGGGGAACCACCTACGATTCCTACGCCCTCGACAACACCTACGCCTCGATCACGTCGAATACGACCAGTTCCGGCAGTCCGCTGACCATGCTTTTCACCACCAAGGAGGGTGGAATCGGAAACCTGAGTGACGCCATTGCGAACAGCACCGGCTCCGGGGCCTTCACGCGCATGTTCGACATCAGTCAACCCGGCAACGAGCCCGATCAACGGGGTTACAATTCTGCTATAGGCACGAATCCAAACAATGCCAGTGACAACAATCCCCAACCCAGATTCAACCAAGGAAACGGTGGGGTGCAGGATCCGATTGTCACTCCGGACATCGCCACTGTCATCAATGTGGGGGGGGTGCTGTATTACGAATTCATGCTCGACGGCGGTGAATCCGACGGACGCAGTGCCATCTCAATCGATGAGCTGATCTTTTTCAAATCCGATGGGGTCAACATCAACACTGCCATCGGCAGTTCGGGCAACAATGACGACCCGACACCCCGCGGAGTCTATGATCTTTTCAAAGCCCAGGATGCCAACGTCGAATTGATTTACAGTCTGGACGAGTTCGGCCTGACGGGTAACGGAACAACGACCACCGACCGCACCCTGTTGGTGAATTTGATCGAGGCCGGAAACGGCGACCCTGACTTTGCGATTTATGTCCCCGTCAGTGCCTTTATCACCGACTCCAACGATCCGGGCCGATACACGGACCGTATCTACCTTTGGGTGGAAATGGGTTCCACCGGGCAGCTTCTGACCTCCTCGCCCCAATGGGGGAGCAATCAAACAGTATCCTTTGATTCCTCCTCCACCTTCGAAGAATGGGCCTTCTACAAGGGTGGCACGCCTTACTCGGCGGTCGTGCCGGAAGCCGAGGTTTACGTCATGGGGCTGATCCTGCTGGGATTGGCTGGATTCTTCGAGTGGCGCCGCCGCCGGAGCCGGTCTGTGGCGGAAGATGCTTCTTCCGCACCGGCGTTGACCGTTTAACCACGAAGTTCGCGTAGGCCGCGAAGTTTTTGGGGGGGCGGGTTCTGATCTCGTACTCTCCCACTCAAAGAGCACGAGAACGAGCAGCAGATAAAATGCGAAATGCTCTAGAAGTCATCTCAAAAATAGGACATGCCCGCGCTGGAGGTCAGAAAGCTGTCCGGCGAGGCGCGAGGAGAGCGAAGGTATGAAATATACCTTTAACCGACGAGCAACGAAGCCGGGCAGTTTTCTGGCTCCAGCCCTGAGGGTTGCGGCGGCACCGACCCGCTCCCTTCGTCGTCACTTCCTCACGTATATACTTCATATATGCTCGGTCGTTCCTCCTCGGGTTCGGGCCGGTGGCACTCGCAACGCGGACTTGCCCTAT
>JANRJG010000030.1 GCA_033875315.1 Candidatus Methylacidiphilales bacterium | reverse complement strand
GGAAGTGACGACGAAGGGAGCGGGTCGGTGCCGCCGCAACCCTCAGGGCTGGAGCCAGAAAGCTGCCCCGCTTCGTTGCTCGTCGGTTAAAGGTATATTTCATACCTTCGCTCTCCTCGCGCCTCGCCGGACAGCTTTCTGACCTCCAGCGCGGGCATGTCCTATTTTTGAGATGACTTCTGGGGAGTTTCCCTGGGCATGGCCTGAAGATGGCTTTGCGACACAGGCCGGAACGGACTTTGCCCATCAAGGCTGGAATCATCCGCGGGGAGAAAATCGCCGCCCAGGGCGAGGTGGAGATTGGTGCGCTGGACCAGGCGTTCGCCCCGCAGGCGGATGAGGGCGGTTCGCGCCTGCAGTTCCTGGCGCTGCACCGCCAACACCTCAAACAATGAATCCGCCCCCTGTTGGTAGCGGATTTCAGCCGTCTTGCGGGCTTGGCCATAGTTCCGCACGGCCTCGGTGATTTTTTCCTCCTGGCCCGTCAGGGAACTTTCCCGATCCAGTCCATTTTCCACTTCCTGGAAGGCACGAAGGGCCACCGCGCGATAACGCGCCACCGCTGCTTTTTGTTCGGCCCGGGCTTCCTCGAATTCCGACTGGCGGAGGCCGGCGTCGAAAAGCGGTTGGAAGAGGGCGGCACCCAAGGTGGTGGCGGCGTTGATCGGATTGGTCAGGCTGTTGAGGGCATTGGAGACCGAGCCGAGCGAACCGGTCAGGCCGAGGCGCGGCAGACGGGCCGCTGCAGCGGATTGGGTGAACTGGAACGCCGCCGCCACTTGGCGCTCCGCCGCCACCACATCCGGTCGCCGCTCCAGCATTTCCGAAGGCAATCCGGAAGGAATGGGCGGGGGCACCGCCTGCAACGAGTCCGCCACTTTGAGTTCCGCCGCGGGATAGCGGCCCAGGAGTATTTCCAAGGAACGCACCGACTCGCGGCCGGCCGTCTCAGCGGCCTGCATGGACTGCTGGGATGTGGCCAGGTCGGCCCGGGCCAGGGCATGGTCCTCCTGCGTCACCGTCCCCATGTCGGCACGCGACTGAACAATGGCCAGCGTGCGCGTGTAACTGGCGACAAAATCCCGGGCCAGGTCTAGCTGGCTTCCGGCCTCCACGGCCAAGAACCAGGATTTGGCGATTTGTGCGGCAAGGGATTGGCGGGCCGAGGCGTATTCCGAGGCGGAAGCCCTCCATTGCTGCCCGGCCCCGCGCTTGGCCGAGGCGATGCGGCCCCAAAGATCCAGCTCCCAACTGATATCCAATGAAGCCCCCACACTCGCCGAAGGCAGTCCTTTGAACGGGATGCGGCGATCCCCTGCCCCGTTCAAATCCAGGGCGGGGAACAAGGCGGCGCCGGCGCGCTTGGCCGCCGCACGGGCCGCTTCCAGACGGGCCGAAGCTTCGAGCACGTCGGGGTTGCGGTCGAGTCCCTCGGCCACCAGCGCGGTCAGCCGGGGGTCCCCGAAATCAGCGATCCAGCCCGTGCGGATGCCGTCGCCCCCACCACCAGCCTTCCAACCATCTGCCGGAGCCAAGGCCGCCATGTCGCTCCGGGGAACAGGTTCACGACCGGCCCCGGCACAGCCGGCCAGGAACAGGACTAGCCCCAGGGAAACGCCCCAATCAGAACATGAGAAGCGACGACGCACGGATCATGCTGGACCCCGCCGGACAGGAAGGCAAGCGACCGGAAATACAGCAGGCGTCCGGGCGCAGAATGCTTCAACGGGCCCGGGACACTGGGTTTAGATATGGATCGACTGGCCCTTGGCGTTGAGGACGGCTTCCTGGATCATTTCCGAGAGGGTCGGGTGGGCGTGGATGGTGGAGGCGATTTCTTCAAACGTGGCCTCCAGTGTCATGCCCAGGGTGAATTCGGCGATGAGCTCGGTCGCTTCGGCCCCGACAATGTGGGCCCCGAGGATCTCCCCGTGCGGGTCGCCCAGCAGAACTTTGATGAAGCCATCGGCATCTCCCGAGGCGACGGCCCGTCCGCTGCCGCGGTAGGGGAATTTGCCCACCTTGAACTTGATGCCTTTCTCTTTGGCCTTCTTCTCCGTCAGTCCGACGCTGGCCACTTGGGGCTGGCAATACGTGCAACCGGGGAAAACCGACACTTTGTGCGGCTTCTTGCCCTTGAGGAACATGCCCTCGACGGCCTCGATGGCCTCGTGCGAGGCCACGTGGGCCAGCCAGGGCGGGCCGATGATGTCGCCCGCGGCAAAAATGCCGGGGACGGTGGTTTCGTAGTTTTCCTTGGTTTTGACGTAGCCTTTTTCCAGTTCGATCTTGAGGTCTTTGTCGAAGATCGCCTCGGCATTGGCCTGCACACCGATGGCGATGAGGAGGGCATCGGCCTCGATGGTTTTGGAAACCTTGCCGGAAACGGTGAGCTTGACGCCCTTCTTGCCCACTTCGGTCTTGTCGACTTTCGTCTCGGTCAACACTTCGATGCCGGACTTGGTGAAAGAGCGCGAAAGGTGTTCCGCGACCTCGTGGTCCTCGACGGGCAGGATTTGGGGGAGCATCTCGATGAGAGTGACCTGGGTGCCGAAGCTATTGAAGAAATAGGCGAACTCCACCCCGATGGCCCCGGCGCCGATGATGGCGAGGGACTTGGGCTGGGTCTTGTTGGCCAGGGCCTCGCGGCTGGTCATAACCCGTTGTCCGTCGACCTCGACTCCGGGCAGACGGCGGGCCACGGTGCCGGTGCAGACGAGGATCTTGTCGCCGTCAAGGATCTGTTCTTTGCCGTCGGCGGTTTTGACCAGGACCTTCTTGTCTTTGCGGATCGAACCGGTGCCGACGACGTAATCGACCTTCTTCATGCGGAAGAGGGCTTCAATGCCCTTGGCCATTTTATCGGCCACGCCGCGGCTGCGCTCAACCACTTTGGCGAAGTCGAAGCTCACGTCCTTGGCGGAAAGGCCGTATTCAGCGGCGTGTTGGAAATGACGGTACAGGTCGGCGGATTTGAGCAGGGCCTTGGTGGGGATGCAGCCCCAATTGAGGCAGGTGCCACCGGCGCGTTCCTGTTCCACGACCATGACGGACTTGCCGAGTTGGGCGGCGCGGATGGCGCCGACGTAGCCGGCGGGTCCGCCGCCAATAACAATCAAATCATATTTCATAAAGGGACTTTCACCGCAGGGCGCGCGAAGGGTGCGAACAACGGACCTTCAATATTCCACCAGACCCGCTGGTGGACAAGTGCTTAAATCTGGAGAGGAGGACCGGTCAAGCCACCAACAGGGCCGGGGCTTCGAGGAGGTCTTTGACTTCCTTCAGGAAGATGGCGGCGTCGGCGCCGTCGACCACGCGGTGGTCGGCGGATAGGGTCAGGCTCATGCGCTGGCCGACCACGATCTGGCCATTGGCATCGACCACGGGTTTGGCCACGATGTTGCCGACGGCCAGGATGGCAGCCTGGGGTGGGTTGACGATGGCGCTGAAGCGGTCAACGCCGAACATGCCCAGATTGGAGACGGTGAAAGTGCCGGTGGTGTATTCCTCGGGCTTGAGTTTGCCCTCCTTGGCACGGGCGGCCAATTCCTTGGCTTCAAGGCTGATCTGCTTGAGGTTCTTGTCCTGTGCGTCGGGGATCACGGGCGTGATGAGGCCACCGGGGATGGCAACACCGAAAGCGAGGTGGACCGAACCGTTCATGCGCACGGCATCCTCTTCCCAGAAGGCATTGACCACGGGTGCCTTGCGCATGGCCACGGCACAGGCTTTTAGGACGAAGTCGTTGAAACTGAGTTTGACCGGAGGCTGGGTTTTTTCCAAACGGGCATTGAGAACGGCCCGAAGCGCCATGCAGGGGCCCATGTCGATTTCCATCTCCTGGTAAAAATGGGGAATGGTCTGTTTGCTCTGCTGGAGGCGCTTGGCGATGGTCTTGCGCATGTTGGTCAGGGGCACACGCTCGTCGCCCTTGCCGATGTAACCGGTGGCGTGAAGCCATCCGGAGCCGCCGGAGCCTCCTGTTGAACCGAGGGCCAGCACGTCCTTTTTGACGATGCGCCCGCCGGGCCCGGTGCCCGTCACCCGGGAAAGATCGACCCCGTTTTCGGCCGCGATCTTGCGGGCCAGGGGAGAGGCTTTGGCCCGTCCCACCAGTCCACCCACGGCCTGGGGGGTCGGCAGAGGCAGTGCGGGCGCGGAAACAGGTTCAACGGCCGGAGCCGAGGCAGACGCCGGAGCCGCCTCCTTGACGGAAGCGGCGGCAAATGCCGCTTCATCAATTTTTTCCCCTTTTTCACCAATAAAGGCAATGGGAGCCTTGCAGGCGGCCGCGGTGCCGGCCGGGGCCAGGATCTTCAGCAACACCCCGGAATCAAAGGCCTCCAAATCCATGGTGGCCTTGTCGGTTTCAATCTCGGCAATGACATCGCCGGAGTTGACCGTGTCCCCCTCTTGCTTGAGCCATTTGACGACCGTGCCCTCGGTCATGGTGTCGCTGAGCTTGGGCATGGTGATGGCGGTGGGCATGGGGAAAAGTTTTAAGTTTTAGGTATTAAGTTTTAAGCAGAACAAGATCTAACCCACGCTGAGGGCCGCTTTGACAATGCGGTCAACGTTGGGGATCTGGAAATCCTCAAGGGGTTTGGAGTAGATTGCCGGGGCATCGATGGCGGAAAGGCGCTTGATCGGCGCATCAAGGTCGTCGAAGCATTTTTCCTGGATGAGGTGGCTGATCTGGGCGTCGACGCCGCAGAAGGGTTTGTTTTCTTCCACCAGCAGGACACGGTGGGTCTTGCGCACGGATTCGCAGATGGTGTCCTCGTCGAGCGGGCGGATGGAGCGGAGGTCGACCACTTCGACACTGAGATCGTGTTCGGCCTGGAGGAGTTCGGCGGCCTTGAGGGCCATGATGACGCAACGGCCATGGGCCACGATGGTCAGGTCTGTTCCCTCGCGCTTGACGTCGGCCTTGCCGATGGGGACGAGGTATTCTTCCTCGGGCACCTCCCAGGACTCGCCATAGAGAAGGGTGTTCTCCATGAAATAGACCGGGTCGTTGTCGCGGATGGCGGATTTGATCAGGCCCTTGGCATCGTAGGCGGTGGCGGGACAGACGACCTTGAGGCCGGGGACATTGGCGATGGCGTTTTCCGGGGTGTGGGAGTGGGTGGCACCGACGTTGGTACCGCCGTTGGCCGGGCCGCGGACGACGATGGGGCAGTTGATTTTTCCTCCGGACATATAGCGCACGGCGGAGGCGTTGTTGATCATCTGGTCCCAGGCCACGTAGGCGAAGCTGAAGAACATGAGTTCCATAACCGGGCGGATGCCGAGCATGGAGGCGCCCACGCCCATGCCGATGAATCCGGCCTCGCTGATCGGCGCGTCAACGATGCGTTTGTCTCCGTACTTGGCCCACATGCCCTCGGTGACTTTGTAGGCGCCATTGTACTGGGCCACTTCCTCGCCGATGATGACCACGTTCTCATCGCGTTCGATTTCTTCGGAAAGGCCCTCGCGCAGGGCCTCGCGGTAGGTGATTTTGCGCATAGGGAAGTTATTCGATTTCGTCGTTGAAGAAAATGCGGCCCTGGGAGGTACGGCCGTCGGGCTGGTCGGTTTCCCAGTAAATGTCCTCGCGGATGGATTCACGGGAAGGATAGGGGCTCTGTTCGGCGAAGTCGGCCGCGGCCTTGGCTTCGTCCTTGGCCTCGCGGTCGATGGTCTCGTATCGCTGTTCGTCCAGATGACCCTCGGCGATGAGCTGGTTCTTGAAGAGCTGGATCGGGTCCTTGGTGGTTTTGTAGTTTTCGATCTCTTCCGGGCTGCGGTATTTCTTTTTGTTGGCGTCGGCGACGGAATGGCCTTCGTAGCGGTAGGTGTCGATCTCGATCAGGGTCGGCCGGGATTTCTGGTGGGCACGGTCGAGGGCGATTTGGACGGCGGCGCGTACCTCGTAGAGGTCGTGGCCCATGCACTGCTGCCAGTCCATGTCGTAACCCTCGGCGCGCTTGGCCAGGCACTCGCGGAAGGCCGAGGAACGGGCCAGGCTGGTGCCCATGGAATAACCGTTGTTCTCAATGACGAAGATGACGGGGATGTCCCAGAGGGAGGCGAGGTTGAGGGATTCGTGGAAAGCACCCTGGTTGACCGCACCGTCGCCCATGTAGCAAAGGCAGGAACCGGTCAGGCCCTTGTATTTGACCGCGTAAGCCAATCCGAGGCCGAGCGGGGTCTGACCGCCGACAATGCCATGGCCTCCCCAGTAATTCTTGTCGGGGGCGAAGAAATGCATGGACCCGCCCTTGCCTTTGGAACAACCGGTGGCCTTGCCGAAGAGTTCGGCCATGCATTCATTCATGCCCATGCCGACAGCGAGCGCGTGTCCGTGGTCGCGGTAGGCGGTGATGACGTGGTCGTGGGGTCCACAGAGGGAAATCGAACCGACGGCAACGGCTTCCTGGCCGTTGTAGAGATGGAGGAATCCACCGATGTTGCCGCCCTGATAGGCTTGGAGCGAACGTTCCTCAAAGCGTCGGATGCGGACCATGGTGCGGAGCAGGCCGACCTTGGCTTCCGGCTTGAGCGACTTGTTGACCGGAGCGTCGGCAAACGAAGAGGGTTGGGGGGCTTTTCGGGTGGCTTCCAGAGTGGACATAGTGGGGTCGGTTGGCTTTAGGAATGCGGCTTGCCAGCGTAGCGGAATCGTCCGCTGCGACAACAAGTTTGTGACCCGCGGCGGGGTGGGAATAGGACAGCCCGTTCCGTGCCAACCTCGGGACGCCCCAAGTTAAAAGTTCCCGGGAGAAATGCAATAGTCCGGGTGGGAGGATGCGCTTGATTCTTGATTTCCCCATCGGGTGAGTCCAAAAAAGGTCGTGGCCATGCTTGTTCCTCTGGCCGGGCAGGAAGCATCCTGGCCGGAAGCCTTCCCCCTGACCGAGGCTGAATTCTTCATCGGGCGCCTGCCCGGCAGTGCGATCATGAGCACCAATGACTCGGTCAGCCGCCAGCATGCCCGCTTGGTCTTTTACCAAGATGCCTGGTACATCGAAGATCTGGGCTCCCGCAACGGAACCAACGTTGAAGGCCAGGCCGTCACGAGCACGATCTTGGGGGACGATCAAATCATCCAAACTGGCGACCTATGGTTCGGCTTCACCCTGCGTGATCCCGAGCAATTTGACGCCGATTCCTTCGCCAGTTGGGCCGCGGAGATGCGGCAAAAGGCCGGACGGATTGAGCAACAAGCGGCCGCCGAGCCACCGGCCCAGGTACCCCAGGCCCTGCCCAAGCCACCGGCGGCCATCCTGAGCAACACCATGTCCCTGGCCGTTTCCCCGGCAACGCGGGCTTATCCTCCGCGCGAACCGAAGAAAAACGCCAAGGTCTCGGCCATTCTCCACCTGCCAGGAGCCACCTCGGCCACCGTATCGGCCTCAGCATCAGCTGTGCAGGAGGCCAAACCAGTCCTCGTGCCCTCATCTTCCACCGCCGCTCCTTCCTCCCTCAAGGTCACCGGACCCGATTACCTCTGGTATGCCGTCATCGTCCTCGCCGTGGTCGGCCTCATCCTGGCCGTGGTCGTTTTTGTCGTCCGCCACAACAATCGCGACAGCGACAGCGGCTCAATCTTCCAGCCCCGCTCCCCCCAATACCTCGTCGCCCAACAAAGTCACGGGACAGTCCGGTAGTTTGGCCAGAAAGGCCTTGCCGTAGGACTTGCTCAAGATCCGGGCGTCCAGGATCGCCACCTGCCCGTGATCGGTGGCCGTGCGGATCAACCGCCCCACCCCCTGGCGGAATTTCAGAATGGCCTCGGGCAGGGAATACTCCCGGAATGGATCGCCCCCGCGTTCCTCGATCCATTCCAGCCGTGCTTCGATCAGCGGATGGTCAGGGACGGCGAAGGGCAAACGGGTCACGATGACGTTGACCAGTGCTTCGCCGGGCACATCGACCCCCTGCCAGAAGCTGTCCGTCCCGAAAAGCACGGCATGGTCCCGGCTCTTGAAGTCGTCCAACATCTTCTTGCGCGACATCCCCCCGCCTTGCAGCATGAAAGGCCATCCCTGCTCCGCCAACCAGCCCGCCATGCCCTGGGCCACGCGTTGCATCGCCCCGTAGCTGGTGAACAGGACAAAGGCCCGCCCTCCGGTCTGGCCGAGAAAGTAGCGGATCCAGCGCTGCAGGGCTTCCTCGTATTCGCGTCCCTGCGATGGTTCGGGCATGCGCTTGGGGATGAATACTTTCATCTGCCGGGCGTAATCGAAAGGTGAATCCAGTTGCAGTGTGTCGGCCTCGAAGGCCCCCACCCGTTTCTGGAAATAATCCAATCCCTCACCCACAGACAAGGTGGCACTGGTCATGATCGCGGTGTTGCCCGGCTTGAACAGCATGGGTTCAAGCACCCCGGCCAGGTCCACCGGCGCCCCGTGCAGTTGCAGGGCTCCGGAGGATCCGCGCCCGCTCCGCTCCACCCAATAAACATAGTTCTCATGCGCCTGGGATAGAAAAACCGAGAGGTCGTCTTTGAATTCGGCGAAGCGCCGGGCCATGTCTCGCAGTTCCACCTGCTGGGTTTCGTCCTCGGACGACGCCGCGGCATCCAGCAGGGCCTGCCGGAGCTGCATCGCCGGAAGTGAAAGCGAATCTTCGACCACATCGGGCTGCCGCACCCTCCACTCGTTGCCCTGGTCGAACCGGCAGGCATTCTCCAATTTGGAAAAAAACTCGTCCACCCGGTCCAACAGGTCCACCACCATCCGCTGCCCTTCAGTGTTGCGGGCCAGCACCAACAATCCCTTGCGCGTCGTGGGGTGGTAGAGCCGGTGCAACTGGTAGCGCAAGGAGGAGGATCCCACACTCAATCCGATGTGCCGGGCAGCCGCCGACTCGAGGTTGTGGGCCTCGTCGAAAACGACAAAGTCATTCGGAAACAAATACCCGCCCCCGGCCATCATGTCCTCGTCGATCCCGCCCAGGCAGGTGAAGAACAGGGTGTGGTTCATCACCACCACATGGGCCTCGACCAGTCGTTTGCGGGCCTGTTGGTAGAAGCACTTTGGGTCGTTGCCGCAGGTCCGGGGGGTGCAGACATGGGCCTCGCTGCAGACCTGGGCCCAGACCTTCGGGTCCGGCGCCAGATTGAAATCGCTCAGCGTCCCGTCAGTGGTGGCCTGCCACCATTCCCACAAGCGTTCCAATTCGGCTTTCTCGCTGGTGACGAATAAATCGGCCGCCAACTGCCGCGCGCGTTTGAGGCGGTGCGGGCAGATGTAATTGTGCCGTCCCTTGAGCAGGGTGGCCTGGAAATCGAAGGGCACGATCTTCTCCACCAAGGGGATGTCCTTGTGGAAAAGTTGCTCCTGCAGGTTGATGGTGTAGGTCGAGACCAGGGCCTTGCGCCCCTGCTCGACGGCGAAGTGCACCGCGGGCAGCAGGTAGGCCAGGCTCTTGCCGATGCCCGTTCCGGCCTCGACCACCAGATGGCGTTCGTTCTCGAGCGAACGGGCCACCGCCGACGCCATTTCCTGCTGGGGTTGGCGGTGTTCGAAGTTCTTGGCCTTGGAAAGCAACCCACCGGGGCCGAACATCTCCCGCACCCGGGACTCCAGGCCGTTGTCCCAGGGTTGAAGGGGCGCAATCATGAACAGAGCAGCATAACGCCGTCCCCCGGTGAATCGATGGGAAATTCGTGTGCCCGTCCACTTTTCACCGCCCTGAAAGACGATGCCCACCGCGAAGATCGCGAAGAATCGAGCCCCCTCGGCTAACCCCGTCCCAAGCGCCCGCTTTCACGCAGCCATTCAGCCAGGCCGAAAATCAAATCCGGTCTCACTTTGCCCGCAGCCAACTCATCCACACTGAAGGGCAGACGTTCCGACCAATTGCTTTCACTCACCGGCCCGGGGACGTTGAAACGCAGATCGAGGGCGAAAAAGTCGGTCACGGTCAGCACGGCCAGCCAGGACGGACATTCCAACAATTGTCGGCAGGCCGCCTGGTGAACGGCCGGTTCGAACTCCCTGACCAGACGGGAATCGTCCAACCCGGCAAATCGAAGCAACCGGTAAATCTCCCACGAGGCTTCACGGGCGTCCTGGGCCAGCCCCTCGTCGCCCTGCTTGATCACTCCCCGGCCCCAGTCCCGTTCGATCTTGGCCCACCATCCCTCCCACGTCCCCTTGAGGGTTTCGTGGTCATGGGTGGACAGGGTGGCCAGGGTCAGTTCGGGATAATCCGCCGGATCCTTGTATTCGCGTGTGGCATCGTCGCGCTCAAAAAGCGGGATCTTGAAACCACTGATGCCCAGTTCCAACAAGCTGGGGCGCACGTACACCGGGACCACGCCCAAGTCCTCGGCCACGATGACCGCATCGCCCGCCGCCTCTTGGAGAATACGGAGGATCTTCTCCCCGTCGCGGCGATTGGCCTGGCGGTTTTCCTCGGAATGGTCGTCACGGGGCAGGAAACGCGGGACATCCCCGGCCAAGGCGCGGGCTTCCGCTTCGCCCATGCCGATGAACCGTGCGTTGTCGCGCGGCTGCCACGGGAAGGAAAAGACACGATAAAATCCCAGAACGTGGTCGATGCGGAACATCTTGAAAATGCGGGCGGTCTGGCGCACCCGGCGGCGCCACCAGGAAAATCCGTCCGCTTCCATGGCCGCCCATTGATACAACGGCACACCCCAGTTCTGCCCCCATTGCTGGGTGAAGGGATCGGGCTGGAAAAAGGGCTCCGGCGGTGCACCGCCCGACCACTCCAGATCGAATTGCTGCGGACGGGCCCAGACATCGGCGCTGGAACGGCTCAAACCGAAGGGAATATCCCCCATGAGTGCGACCCCGTGCAGCGCGGCATGCTTTTGTACGGATTCCCACTGGCGGTAAAGCACCCATTGGACGAATTGGTAGAAGCGACATTTCACATCGAGGCGTCGTCGCTCCACCACCGGCAGCTCCGCCACCCACTCCATCGCGGACTTGAGCGTCCGGCATTCCGGACGCCAGGATTCCCACATCGGCGAATCGTCATGATCGGCCATGAGGGCGCGGAAGAGCGCGTAGGGTTCGAGCCATTCGCGTTCGTCCCGGCAAAAGACCTCGAATTCCCGGCCTTCCGTCGCGAAATCCGCCCGCTCCGTCTGGAAACCGGCAAAGGCCTCGCGGGCCAGCTGCCACTTGATGGCCTTGACCTTGGCATAAGCCACCGGTCCGCGACCCAGATCCGCCGCCAGATCGTCTGGACAAACCTCGCGTCGGGCATCCGGGGTCAGCCCGGGCAACAGACCGGGTTCGGCCGCCAGGGTGGTGATATCGAGCGCGCAAGAACTGATGGCGTTGTAAGGGCTGTTGTCGCCGCTGGTCTCGTTGATTGGCAGGACCTGCAACACACGGAAACCCCAGCGGGCACAGACATCGACCATCCGCCGGACGGACTCGGTGTCCCCCACCCCCAGGTCACCCTTGTGGCGGAGGGCGAAAACCGGAGCGAACAATCCCGCTTGGCGGGAGGGGGCGGACGATGGGGTGGGCATCTGCTGACATTCCCCCGCTGCCCTACGGGCGTCAAAACCAAAAGGCGGGCGATGTGGCGACGGAATGCCTTTCTATGGCCGGGGAACGGATTCCCCGGCTAATGAATGAAAAAAATGAACACAAAAAAACGGCGCGGGATGGCTCCCGCGCCGTTTCCTTGTATCCGCTCGGGGATCAGTAACGGTAGTGCTCGGGCTTGTAAGGGCCGTCCACGGGCACACCGATGTAGTCGGCCTGGGCCTTGGTCAGGCGGGTCAGCTTGGCCCCGATCTTCTCCAAGTGCAGGCGCGCCACTTCCTCGTCGAGTTTTTTCGAGAGGCGGTAGACGCCGGGCTTGTAGGTGTCCTTGTTGTGCCAGAGGTCGATCTGGGCCAGGGTCTGGTTGGAGAACGAGGCCGACATGACAAAGCTCGGGTGACCGGTGGCGCAACCGAGGTTGACCAGGCGCCCCTCGGCGAGGAGGAAGATGGCCCGGCCGTCGCCGAAGACATACTTGTCCACCTGGGGCTTGATGTTGACGCGCTTGGCGCCCGCAAGGGCATTCAGCTTGTCGACCTGGATCTCATTGTCGAAGTGACCGATGTTGGCGATGACCGCCTGGTCCTTCATCTTCTGCATGTGCTCTACGGTGATGATGTCGGCGTTACCGGTGGTGGTGACGTAGATATCGGCCCTTCCGAGGGTGTCCTCGATGGTGGTGACTTCGTAACCTTCCATGGCGGCCTGGAGCGCACAGATCGGGTCGATCTCGGTGATGATGACACGGGCGCCCTGGCCCTTGAGCGACTGGGCGCAGCCCTTGCCGACATCGCCGTAGCCGCAGACCACGGCCACTTTGCCGGAGATCATGACGTCGAGCGCGCGGTTGAGTCCGTCGATGAGCGAGTGGCGGCAACCATAGAGGTTGTCGAACTTCGACTTGGTGCAGGAATCGTTGACGTTGATGGCGGGGACGAGGAGTTTGCCCTCTTCCATCATCTTGTAGAGGCGGTGGACGCCGGTGGTGGTTTCTTCCGAAACCCCGCGCCAGTCCTTCACCACTTCATGCCAGTGGAAGGGATTCTCGGCCTTGATCTTCTTGAGCAGGTCCTTGATGACCTGTTCTTCCGTGCTCTTGGAGGCGGAATCAACCCATTTGTCCCCGTCCTCAAGTTCCACGCCTTTGTGGATGAGCAGCGTGGCATCGCCGCCGTCGTCGACAATCAACTGCGGTCCTTTTCCATTGGGCCAGGTCAAAGCCTGCCAGGTGCACTCCCAGTATTCTTCCAGGGTCTCACCCTTCCAGGCAAAGACAGGGATGCCGGCCTTGGCGATGGCGGCAGCGGCGTGGTCCTGGGTGGAGAAGATGTTGCAACTGGCCCAGCGGACGTCGGCCCCGAGATCCTTGAGGGTCTCGATGAGAACGGCGGTCTGGATGGTCATGTGGAGCGATCCCGTGATGCGCACGCCGTTGAGCGGCTTGGTGGCGGCGTGCTTCTTGCGGATCGACATCAGGCCGGGCATTTCCTGCTCGGCGATTTCAATTTCCTTGCGTCCCCAGTCGGCGAGGCCGATGTCGGCGACTTTGTAGTCGTGGGTCTTGGCGGTGGTGGTGGCTGTGGTGCTCATGGTGGTCCTTTGTTGTAGTTTTAAGTTTGTAAGTATTAAGTTTTAAGCTGATCGGTGGACAGACTTTCGCAACCCTTCCAACATGGCTGAGATTTCTTTTGATTCTTTCACCAGTCTTTTTGCTTCTGTGACGTCGATTGCTTTCAACTTCTGGGCAATATACAACTGGGTTCGAACTTCGCCACTCGACCCCTTTGCTATTTTCAAAAATTGCGAAAATTCTTTTGTTCCGCCACGTTCAGCACCTTCGGCAATGTTGGAAGCCACCGAAAGGCCAGCCCGTTCAATCTGACTTTTGAGATTGGGGAAGCGGCATTTTTCGAATGCTAAAAAAAGATCCACTGACATCCTGCATCCACGCTGCCAAACCTCCAGATCCTCGAAAGATTTGTAAGCCATGGCCGCGAGTCAGCTTAAAACTTAATACTTAAAACCTAAAACTTTCACACCCCCGCCGCTTTGCGCAGGGCTTGTGCTTTGTCGGTTTTCTCCCAGGTGATTTCGGGGTTTTTCTTCCCGAAATGTCCGTAGTTGGTGGTGAGGCTGTAGATCGGGCGCAGCAGGTTGAGCTGGCTGACGATGTCGGCCGGTTTGAAACTGAAGACTTGGTTGACCGCGCGCAGGATGCGGGCATCGGCCACCGCACCCGTGCCGAAGGTGTCGATGTGCACGCTGACCGGCTTGGGGTGGCCGATGGCGTAGGCGAACTGCACCTCGCAGCGCTGGGCCAGACCGGCGGCGACAATGTTCTTGGCCACCCAGCGGCCCATGTAGGCGGCGCTGCGGTCGACCTTGGAGGGATCCTTGCCCGAGAAGGCCCCGCCACCATGGCGGCCCATGCCACCGTAGGTGTCGACGATGATCTTGCGCCCGGTCAGGCCGCTGTCGCCCTGGGGACCGCCAACGACGAATTTGCCCGTCGGATTGATCAGGTATTCGGTCTTGTCGGTGAGCATTCGTTTGGGCAGGACTTTCTTGATCACCTGTTCGATGCAGAAGCGTTCGATTTCCGCGTGGCTGACGCTGGCGGCATGTTGGGTGGAGATGACGACGTTGGTGATGCGGGTGGGCTTGCCGTCGATGTATTCCACCGAAACCTGGCTCTTGGCATCGGGACGGAGCCAGGGGGCGAGTTTGCCCTGCTTGCGGATGCGGGTCAGTTCGCGCCCGAGGCGGTGGGCAAACATGACCGGCGCGGGCATGAGTTCGGGCGTTTCATCACTGGCGTAGCCGAACATGATTCCCTGGTCACCCGCCCCTTGCTCGGCCGTTTTCTTGCCCTTGGCCTTGACCGCATCCACACCCTGGGCGATGTCCGGGGATTGGGTGGTCAGGTAATTGTTGATGAAGATCCGGTCGGCATGGAAGACATCGTCGTCATGGACATAGCCGATGCCACGGACCGCGTCGCGGATGGTCTTGTCGATGTTGATGACATCACCGATGGGCTTGAGCCCGATTTTCGGAATGGTGATCTCCCCGCCCACGACCACGACGTTGCTCTTGGCAAAGGTCTCGCAGGCCACGCGGCTGCGGGGGTCGACGCGGAGGCAGGCATCCAGGATGGCGTCGGAAATGGTGTCGCAAACTTTGTCCGGATGGCCCTCGCCGACGGACTCGGAGGAGAAGATGTAGCGGTCTGACATAGGCTGATAGCGTAATCCGGCGCCTGCCCGGTGCAAGACAAAATATTGACGCATCATGATGGAATGATATTTTCCCTGCCATGCCCGCCGGACCCGTTTCCCGCCTCAAGTTGCTTGGCCTGCTTTCGGATCCGACCCGGCTGCGCATCCTGAGCCTCCTGCAGGGGGATGAGATGTCGGTGGCCGAACTCCAGGAGGCCCTCAATCTGGGACAGTCCCGCATCTCCACCCATCTCGGCCAGTTGAAGGAGTCGGGCGTGCTGTTGACCCGCCGCGAAGGCCAGCGCACGTACTATCGCTGGTCAGACACCCTGCCCGCCATCCTCACCCCCCTTTGTCAGGCCGCGCTGGAAGCGGCCAAGGAACTGGAAACCCACGAAAAGGACCGCAAGGCCCGCCTGTTGATCCTGAAGCGACGCAAGGAAACCACCCGCCAGTATTTCAACACCCTGGCCGGTCGCTTGGGGAAAAAATACTGCCCCGGCCGGTCCTGGGAGGCGGTCGGCCACCTGCTCCTGCAGATGCTCCCCCCCCAAACCATCGCCGATCTCGGTGCGGGCGAGGGCCTGCTATCGCAAATGCTGGCGGTGCGGGCGAAGAAGGTCATCGCAGTGGACAACTCCCCGCGCATGGTCGAAGTGGGGTCCGCACTGGCGCGGGAAAACGGACTGGAGGGATTGGAATACCGGTTGGGCGACATGGAAGACCCGCCCATCGCGGCCGCGAGCGTGGACACGGTCATCCTCAGCCAGGCCCTGCACCATGCCGCCACCCCGCAGAAGGCGATGGATGCCGCCTACCGCATCCTCAAAAAAGGCGGACGGGTGTTGATTCTGGACCTGAACGCCCACACCTTCGACAAGGCGCGGGAGCTTTACGCCGATACCTGGTTGGGCTTTGCCGAGACCGATCTGGACCAGATGATGCGCCTGGCAGGGTTCAAACAGACCTCGGTATCCATCGTGGCCAAGGAAACTGAGGCCCCCCATTTCCAGACCCTGCTGGCGGTGGGGACGAAGTAGCGGATGTTCTTGAATTTCCCGGAGGGTCGCAGGTCCTGCGACCGGGCTCATCTTGCAATATCGATTGTCCTGTCCGAGACAGGCAACTTTTAGCCCACGTCATCCCTTCATCCCGGTCACAAGGCGTGTGACCCTCCGGACCGGTCTTACTGTCTTTCCTCCTTCCCGGAGGGTCGCAGGCCCTGCGACCGGGCTTATCTGGCAGGTCGAATTCCCCAAACCTCATTCCCAGGGCATTCCACTGATTGCCTCTCATCCGGACGCACGGCGTGCGCCCCTCCGGTAAATAAATCAAGCTTCCAAATTTTCGATCACTCCTTGATAGGGCCAATCTTCCGCTTCCTTCACCAACCCAGCCCTCACCGGATTCTGAAAAACATAATTCCATTTGGATTCGTAATGATCCACGGAACGGAGTTGACGATCCCAGTATTCCCTTTGCCAAACTGGCTTTTCTTCAAGATAAGGCCAACGCCTGGTGCTGGTTCGTTTCCAATAGGTGATCCACGAAGGAAGGGATAGAATGGGATTCATGGATACAGGGGCACAAAACAAATGCACATGGTCGGGCAATAGAACATAACGCCCAACCTTCCAATCTTTGGCGTCGGACCAGACGGATTTCAACAGTTGGTAAATGGTATCTCGGTTCAGCAACGGCCTTCTTCCATTCACGGCCACAGTCAGGAAAATCAAAGGTGCCCGGTTGTTCCAATCACGGGGAGGAAGATGAATCGGATGCTTCCTGGATTTCTCGGCTTTTTTCTTCCAACTTCCGGAGGGTCGCAGGCCCTGCGACCGGAAGCAACTTTTGAGCACGGATTCCCCGGACGAGATCCTGAGAAGACTTCTTGGGTTGTTTCCTCATCCCGGTCACACGGCGTGTGACCCTTCGGGAGGAAAAAAACCTACTGCCGACTGCCCCAGTTGGTCACCCAACGGAGGTAGCGGGCGTAGTTGGCCGAGCCATCGTTGGTCACGGTGACGGCGCCGGTTTCTCCCGCGGTGGACCAGATGTCCGGCACCACTTGGTTGAAAAGGGATTTGGCGGAGGCCACGCTGTTGACGTTCCCGGCGGAATCGTAAAAGTAACCATAAGCGTAACCGAAGGGATCCTGGATGTAGGAGTTCGTCGTGAGCGAGCCGACCTGGCCTTCCTTCAACTCGATGTAGGCGGTGGCATTGGCGGTGGCGGAATAGGCCGAGCGTCCCATCAAAGCGGTGAACAGTGTGCGCCCGGACGTGGTGTAAGTGGCGTTGCTGGGGTTGGAGGAATACAAATTGCTGGTGATGGCGATGCCGTTGGCCACGGGATAATCGCCATTGTCTATTTTGTAACGTTCGAGCGCGGTTTCAATGGCGGCGATTTCCACCGAGGCGCGGCTGGTGGCGGCTTTTTTCTGCACGTTGCCCATGACCCCGATGGTGATGCCGGCCAGGACGGTGATGATGGTCATGACCACCAGGAGTTCAATCAAGGTGAAGGCGCGGCGGGAAGGGCGGGAGGTGGCGGTCATGGATTACTTCCAAGTGGTGACGTACTTTGTTTTGTCCGTGCCATCGTAAGACTTCTGAGGGCCACGCGACCAGATGGCCACGGAGGCATTGATGGTCCCCTGATTATCTCCGACTGCAATCTGGTTATTATAGTCCGAATCAACCTGGATCCAGTAGGCTTGGTGCCAAGGATCGACAAACTTGGTACCACTGGCATCCGGGGTCTTGTTGCTGGAGCTGATGTTGGAACGGAGGACTTTGGTGTTGAATTCCATGAAGACGATGCGGCGGGGATTTTGATCACTGGCAGTGGCCGAGGTAGAACCAATCAAAATATTGTAGAGTGCGGTATCCCCGGAGTTGGTGCTGGCGTCCGTCCCGGTAAAAAGGCCGGGCCAGGTGCCATACTCGGTCTGATAGCTGACCATGGCTGTGCGGAGCTGATTGACCATGGCACCGGCTTCGGCCTTGCGGGCGGTATTCAGAGCCCCATTGACCGCAGGCAGGGCCAGGCCGGCCAGGATGCCGATGATGGTGATGACCACCAGAAGTTCGATCAGGGTGAAGGCACGACGGTTGCGACGAACGGGGCTCATGGGTATAAACTAGGGCCCGTATGGACCTTGTAAATCCCTTTTGGGAGGCTGTGCTGCACGAAATCAGGGGAAGATTTCACCGCAAAGGACTCGGTGCACTCGAAATTTTCGGAATGATGCCATGGGACCCGGGGTCCACAAAAAAACCCCATCGCGTGCTTCGCGGTAAACCCACCCCACACCCGTCCGCGACCGCCTCACGAACGCTTGTCGAGTTCGTCTTCCAGCCGCTCGGCCAGCCACTGCTTGATCATGCTCTGATAATTGAGGTAACGCTGCCCGGCCAGGCGCTTGAGGCGGGCCAACATGCGCGGGTCCATGCGGAGGGTGATGGTGGTGGACTCGGTGCCGTCGGACTTGAAACAGGCCTCCTGCATGATCCGTCCATCCAACTGGTGTTGCTGCCAGTAGTCGCGTTCCTCCTCGACCGAGGCGAAACGGGGGATCTGTTCCCATTTGGTGATGGTTTCCATCAGAAGTACTCCCGGGCCTTGCGGTTGTAGAAAAAGCTCTCTTCCTCGGTCAATTCACGGGCGGTCAGCACTTTGATCTGCTTGCCATTGGTGCTGTACACAGAAAAAACGCCACGACCGCGCAACGTCATGCCCAGACAGAAATAACGGCTGTGTTCGGCGATGTCCCCCCGCTCCGGCCAGAGTCGCACACTAAAGGGGTCTTCGAAGCTCTCGGCGGCTTCTTCCAAGGTCACCCCTTTTCCGGAAAACAGGGTCCAGTCAAACTCCATAACGCGTGGCGATGCCCACCCTAAGCCGTTCCCCCAGATGTGAAAAGAAGGAACCTTGGAAAATCGACAGCCAGCCGGAGTAGCCGAAGCCGAAGGCAAAGAGGCAGAAAAACGGCAGTGACCACCACTGCCGGTGCTGCACCGCATACCAGACGAAAGTGAGGTAGTAGGCCGCCAACAACAATTCCAGCCAAGGGAGGACCGTTCGGGCCGATCGGTAATTCATCCGCCACCAGGTGGTCCATCGCTCGGAGACCCCGTATTTTGGCGTGCGGGTGAATTCCGAGTGGTGGTTGAAGACGGCTTCGAGCACGGCCCGGGCATTATTGAGGCACAACCCGATGCCGACGGCGATGAGCATGGGAATGTAGAAGACGATCTGGATCCAGCTCACCCCCCCCGCGCGCAGGGCCGCGGCGTAAAACAGGAAGATCGACAGTGAAGCCGCCATGAAAATGGGCAGGTCAATAAGGAGAACCGATTGCCAGTGAACCCCCTGGTGCTTGAGGTCGGGATGGACTAAGAGGGCCATGCAGGCCAGAAGCAGGTAGGCAAAATTGGACGTGAGGTGGAAGGTGGCCTCCAACTTGACTCGCAGGGGCTGGCGGGAACGCCAGACGGCTGGCAGGAGTTTCTTACAAGTCTGGACCGCACCCTTGGCCCAACGGTATTGCTGGGCCTTGAAGGCGTTCATGTCGACCGGCAACTCGGCCGGTGTGACCAGGTCAGGGACAAAGACAAATTTCCAGCCCTGCAACTGCGCCCGGTAACTCAGGTCCAGATCTTCGGTCAGGGTGTCGTGTTGCCACCCCCCGGAATCGGCAATGGTGGAGGCCCGCCAGATGCCGGCTGTGCCATTGAAATTGAAGAAACGCCCGGAACGTGAACGCGCCGTTTGCTCGATGATCAAATGCCCGTCGAGAAGCAGCGCCTGCACCCGGGTCAGGAGGTTGTACCCACGATTGAGGTGACCCCAGCGGGTCTGGATCATCCCAACGGCAGGATCGGTGAAGAAATCGATCGTCTGACGGAGCATCTCGGGGGGCGGAACAAAATCCGCGTCAAAAATGGCAATGAACTCGCCCTTGGCCTGCTTCATGCCCTCTTGCAACGCACCGGCCTTGAACCCCGATCGATCTTTCCGGGTCAGGTGTTCGATGTCCAAGCCCCTGCCTTGGTACTCCCGCACCAGCCCGGCCACCAAGCCGCTGGTTTCATCGGTCGAATCATCCAAGACCTGGATCTGCAGAAGATCGGACGGGTAATCGAGGGCGCACACCGAACGGATCAGTCGCTCGGCCACATAACGTTCATTGTAAATCGGCAACTGCACGGTGACTTTGGGCAACTGCCCGAAACGGGCCATGGGCAAAGGCTTGAGGTGGCGGTACTTGAGGTAAGTGCGAACCATCCACAATCGGTGCAGTCCGTAAACGGACAACCCGATCACAACGAAGGCATATGAAGCCAGCCAAAGGATACCGAACATATTCGTAAGTGCTTCTAGGACCGTTGGAAAGCCAACGGACTTTCGGATTGCACAGGGCCGCATGTTGCTGCTTACGTGGGGAGGGTCAAGAGAAAAACCATGATCCGGAAACTCTATGAACTTCCCTAAATGTGTCGCATTTAACGATTTGGAGAACTGGCGACAAAGCAGCGCCGCCTCCGGATCCTGGGTCGTCACCAACGGCTGCTTCGACCTGCTCCACGTCGGCCATGTGCGCTACCTCCAACACGCCCGAACCCTCGGGCAACTACTGCTGGTCGGCATCAACGACGACGAAGGTGTGCGCCAACTCAAAGGCCCCAACCGCCCGCTCAACACCGCCAGCGACCGCGCCGAAGTCCTGGCCGGCCTGGCCTGCGTCGATGCCGTCTGTATCTTTCCCGGCTCCCGGGCCACCGCCTTCCTGGCCGCCGCACGACCGGACATTTACGCCAAGGGGGGGGACTACACCCTGGACACCCTCGACCCCGAGGAACGGAAAATCCTCGAAGCTGCTGGCTCCCGCATCGAGCTCCTCCAGCTCGTCCCCGGCCGTTCCACCACCTCTCTAGTCAACCGGATGAGACAACCATGACGCATGGCCCTCTCCTGCCGGTCGCCGTCCTCGGCTCGGGCCGGGGCTCCAATTTTCTCGCCCTCGCCGATGCCATCGACCGCGGCGAAATCCCCGCCCGGATCGTCCTCGTGGCCAGCGACCTGCCCCATGCCCCCATCCTCGAACACGCCGCCGCACGCGGCCTCCCCACCTACGTCTGCCCGACGGGAAAATTCAAAACCAAACTCGAACCGGAAATCGAATCCGCCTTGGCACAAACCATCCGGCATTCGGGCGCCAAATTGGTTGTGCTGGCGGGTTACATGCGCGTTCTCAAGTCCCCGCTCTTGCAACCCTTCGCCGGACGCATCCTCAACATCCATCCCTCCCTGCTTCCCGCGTTCAAAGGACTGGAGGCCTGGAAGCAGGCCCTCGATGCCGGCGTTGCCGAAACCGGTTGCACCGTCCACTGGGTCGATGATTCCCTCGACGGCGGTCCCATCATCCGCCAGGAAAAAGTCCCCGTCCTTCCGGGCGATTCCGCAACAACCCTCCACGCCCGCATCCAGGAAGCCGAACATCGCCTGCTGCCGGCGGTCGTCGCCGACCTGGCCAGGGGGGGCATCCCCTGGCCCGACCAAGGCGGATTTTAGATTTGCGAAAAAAAACGTCCGGCCTAGGCTCATCAGTTCCATCCCCTGCCCGATGGTGTAACGGTAACACAGTGCCCTTTGGAGGCATTATTCATGGTTCGAATCCATGTCGGGCAACCCTACCCCCAGCAGAACGCGGGAACGAATCAGCGGGTCAACCACCAAAACGCAAGTCTCCAATGAGATCGGCTTGGTTTTGATCAACTCTTGCATTGATCGTTCGGGTATCCAAATCAATCGCTCTCCGGCTCCTTTCCAAACTTCAAACCTTGGTGTCTTGGAGTCTTGGTGGTTACGAAACTTCCGGGGCGTTTGCGTTTCCCCCTGCCGAACGTAATCTGACCCCATGTCCGTTTCCCGAGCCCACGGCGCCTGGTGGGGGTCGTTTATAGGTGATGCCCTGGCCATGCCCGCCCATTGGTATTACAGCCGCGCCCTCATCGCCCGCGATTACGGAACCCTCGACTCTTACAAACCACCCCTACCCCACCACCCCGATAGCATCCTCTGGCGCAGCCACTACACCGCCACCGGCCCCAAGGACGACATCCTGCACGATCAGGCCCGTTTCTGGGGATTGAAGGACATCCACTACCACCAGTTCCTCCAGGCCGGGGAAAACACCCTCAATCTGAAACTCGCCGCCGTCCTCGCGGAATCCCTCATCTCTTGCCAGGGCTACGACCGCAACGATTTTGTCCAACGCTACCTCGCCTTCATGCTCACGCCCGGGTCGCACCGCGACACCTACGTGGAGGAGTTCCACCGGGGATTCTTCCAGAACCACGCCAAAGGAAAAAAACCGGACCGCTGCGGCATCGACGACATCCACATCGGCGGACTCGCCATGGTCGTCCCCCTCGTGCTCTGGTATCTGCACGACGACGAAAAACTCCTCCAGGCCGTGCAAAGCCATGTCTCGCTGACCCACAAAAACGCCCAGGTCCAGGACGCCGCCCGCACCTTCGCCCGTTTGCTCCAGGCCTTCATCCTGGGAGAAAACTGGACCTCCGCTTCGAAAAATCTAGGCCCGGCCGCACATCCCGCCCTGGAACACCCCTACGCCCGGTGGGCCCGCGAGGAGGACGAATCCCATGTCGTCGGTTCCCGTTTCAGCACCGCCTGCTACATAGGGGACGCTTTTCCCGCCGCCCTCTTCCTGGCCTGCAAATACGAAAACGACCCTCGCGGCGCAATCATGGCCAACACGCGATTGGGCGGCGACAACTGCCACCGCGGCGTGGTCGTCGGCGCCCTCACCGGCGCCCGTTCCGGGAAGGAAGGCCTGCCCCCCGAATGGATCACCGGACTGCACGACTACCCCCGCTTGGCCGGACTGTTGGCGGATTTTCCCAGACCGGACTGAATGTATGGCTAGCCCTCTTTCCATCGCCGTCATCGGAGCAGGCATGGCCGGTGTGGCCGCGGCCCGGGTGCTGCACGATGCCGGTTGCCGCGTGGTCGTTTTCGAAAAATCCCGCGGCTTCGGCGGACGCTGCGCGACCAAACGTTGGCGGGAACACCGGGTCGACCACGGCGCCCAGTATTTCACCCGCCGGACCGAACCCTTCCGCAAAGCCCTGGAACAATCCTGTGGTTCCTCCATCCGCTCCCTGGCCGCCCCCATCCTCGGCCCGGACGAACAGCCCCTGCCGGACGAACCGCGCTTCTACCATGCCACGGGCAACAGCCATCTGGCCCGCGACCTGGCACAGGGACTGGACGTGCGGCTCGAGCAAAAAATCGAGAAACCCCAGCCCCAGGGAACCCAATGGATCGTGGGCGGGGAATCCTTCGACCGGGTCCTATCCACCGCCCCCTGGCCCCAAACCCGCGCCCTGGCGGGACTGGGACTCGATTCTTGCTCAACTCCCAACGAACCCTACGCCCCCTGCCTGACCCTGGTTCTGGAGTTTGAAGGCACCCGCCATGGCCTGACCCCCTCCGCCTATGGAATCTCCCGTCCCGAGGATCCCGTGCTGGCGTGGACCGCCTGCGAAAACCACAAAACCGGAAGGGTCACCGGGGATCGTACCGTCCTCGTGGCCCAGGCATCCGCCCCATTCAGTCAGGCCCGTTTCGAAGAAGATCCCGCCCTTTGGTCGGCGGAATTGGGCACTCTCGCCTCCGCTGCCTGGCAACTGGGGAACCTGGAACCCACGGCGCTTTTCACCCACCGCTGGCGCTACGCAAAAACCACCGCCGTCGTGACGACGGAAGACCTGCCCGAGGGATGGTGGTATGCAGGCGATGCCATTGCCCACCCGAGGGTGGAAAGCGCCTGGGAGTCCGGCCACCACACCGCCCTCACCCTGCTGGCCAAAACAAGCACTTGATACCCAATCACATTGAGCAGGTGATAAAGCGCCTAGGGGAAGACAAGATTCCTGCTGATCCGCTCTTGGAAGAAAGACCACAAACCGGCTCGGCTGTCCGCCTCAGGCGAAACAATTCAGTCCACCACGAAGGACGTCCCGTGACCGCGTTGGTCACGCCGAACGGGACCTCACGCGGCGAAGAACGCGAGGCAGAAACACATGATTGGGAATACAAAAAGAAGTCGTCCTACTGCATGACATTTGACTTCGGGTTCACCGATCGGTGAATGCAGTTTTTGCCAGCCAAAATCCGTATAACTTCGCGAACTTAGCGCTCTTCGCGGTAACAACTGCATGGTTAGGCTCAGGCGGATCGCCCTCCCGTTGATCCTGTCACTCAGTCATTTTAATTTGGTATGACTTCACGTTTCTTGGCCGACTTTCTGTGGGAAATGGGTCATGCAGTTGGCTTCCGGCTCTCGGCCAAGTCAGTGCTGCCGCCTATTGCCAACCGACTACTGGCACAGTTTAGTAAGTGGGCATCGAGGGATCTACGTCTTCTGCCCAACCCTCGATGCCACCTTCGAGTGCCTTGAGCTTTCCGAAACCGGCTTGTTGGAGCAGGCGGAAGGCCTGGCCGGTGCGGATCTCTCCCTTGCAATAGATCACGATCTCTTTCGCACTGTCGAATTCGTGCAGCCGCTTGGGCAGCTCCCCGATCGGCACCTGGGTCGCACCCGGGATCACGCAGATCTTAGTCTCGTGCGGCTCGCGTACGTCGAGCAGCACAAAGTCTTCCTTGGCATCGAGTTTCTTCTTCAGGTCGACCGGACTGATTTCGGGCAGGGCCAGGAGCTTCCGCGCGGGGGCATCGACCGCGGGGGTGCCGCAAAACTGGTCGTAGTCGATGAGCTCTTTGATCGTCGCCGTCGGCCCGCAGATCGGGCAGGTCGGATCTTTCCGCAGTTTCATCTCGCGGAACTTCATCTTCAAGGCGTCGAATAACAACAATCTGCCGACCAGAAGGTCGCCCTTGCCGATGATGAGTTTGACCACCTCGATGGCCTGGACGACGCCGATGATCCCGGGGAGCACACCGAGCACGCCGCCTTCGGCGCAACTGGGGACGAGGCCGGGGTCGGGCGGCTCGGGGTAGAGGCAACGGTAGCAAGGGCCCTTCTCGGCCCAGAAGACGGTGGACTGGCCGTCGAACTGGAAGATGGACCCGTAGACGTTGGGCTTGTTCTGGAGGACGCAGGCATCGTTGACCAGGTAGCGGGTGGCAAAGTTGTCGGTCCCGTCGGCCACGATGTCGTAGTCCTGGATGATCCCCATGGCGTTCTCCGAGGTCAGGGGGACGTCGTAACGCTGGATTTCCACGTGGGGGTTGATTTCCCGCATGGCGGCGGCGGCGGACTCGGTCTTGAGCTTCCCGATGCTCGAGGTGCCGTGGATGATCTGGCGCTGGAGGTTGGAGGTATCGACGCGGTCGAAGTCGACCAAGCCAATTTTCCCGACGCCGGCGGCGGCGAGGTAGGCCAACAGGGGGGAACCGAGTCCACCGGTACCCACCACCAGCACCCGGGCGGCCTTGAGCCTTTTCTGGCCCTCCATCGTCACCTCGGGCATGATGAGGTGTCGGCTGTAGCGTTTGATTTCCTCGTTGGAAAACTCCTGCGCGGCGGCGGCTTGGGCGATGCGGTCCAGATGGCTCATGGGGAAGGGAAAAAGTAGCCCAAGCCCGGGTCGCTTCAAGAGGAAAGGACTGATTCGGAATCAACCATCAGCCATCAGATGTGGTAGTCCATACCGGAGGGGGAACTGCGCATCTGGTGGGCTTCCTCGACCAATTGGGCCAGGGTAACGCCCCGCAGGACTTCGAGGGCCGCATCCTCGGAGCGGGCCAGAAGGCGGCGAAAGACTCTGGCCCCGATGTCCCCGGCCGGGTCGGTGGCTTCTCCTGAGGTTTCTCCGTCGAGGATCTGGATGACCTCATCCAATCGAATGGCCCCGGGCTCGACCGCCAGCGCATAGCCCCCAATCACGCCGCGCCGGCTTTGCAACAAGCCCCGTTTCTTGAGGGCCAGCAGGATTTGTTCGAGAAACTTTTCCGGGATGCGGGTGGCCTCGGCAATCTGGGAAATCTGCCGCCATTCCCGGCCCTCCAATCTACCCAACGCGATCTCCAGCAGTGCCCGGACGGCATATTCACTCTTCTTCGATACGCGCACGGGCAGATTGTGGGCCCGACTCCTCACTCCGTCAATGCCCTCGCGAGCCCTACAGGGACGAAGAGACCCGCCCTGTTGCATTTTCCATCCCAACCGCTTAAGTTGAGACATGGCCAACACCGCCAAATTGCCCACCCTGAATGACTGCCCCGGCCACGGCATCGTCATGAGCAGCCGCGTGCGGCTGGCCCGCAACCTGCGCGAACACCCCTTTCCCGGCTGGCTCAAGAAATCCGACCGCGAACGCCTGCTCGCCGAAGTCCAGCCCGCCGTGCGGCTGCTGGCCTCGCTCAAGCAACCACACTACGACCAGCCGATGGATACTTTCAGTCCACTGGAGAAACAAGTCCTGGTCGAGCAACACCTGATCAGCCGAGAGCACGCGGCCAAGAATTCCGGCAGCGGCCTGGTGGTCAGCAGCGACCGCACCATCAGCATCATGATCAACGAGGAGGACCACCTGCGCATCCAGAGCATCTTCCCCGGCTACGATCTCGACCTGGCGTGGAAGACCGCAGATGCCGTGGACACCGGCCTGGAGAAGAAACTCAACTTCGCCTTTTCGCCGCAGCTGGGCTACCTCACCGCCTGCCCGACCAACGTCGGCACCGGTATGCGAGCCTCGGTGATGCTCCACCTTCCCGGCCTGGTCCTGAGCGACCAGATCAACCAGGTGATCAAATCGGTCAACCAGATCGGCCTGGCCGTGCGCGGCCTCTACGGGGAAGGCACCGAGGCCCTGGGCAACCTCTTCCAGATTTCCAACCAGATGACCCTGGGCGAAAGCGAACAGCAGATCCTCGACCGCTTGCACAAGGTGATCGGTAAACTGATCGAGAACGAATGGAACGCACGCCAGAAACTGGTGCAGGAAAAAGGCCGCATGGTGGCCGACCAACTGGGCCGCGCCTTCGGGGTCATGCAACATGCCCATGCCATGTCATCCAAAGAGGCACTCAACCTGCTTTCCCTGCTCATTTTGGGGGTGGACTTGGGCGTCCTCCCGATTACTTTGAAGGACAAGCTCGACGACCTCTTCGTCCACACCCAACCGGCCCACCTACAGAAGGAGGCCGGGCGCAAACTCGGCGCGGAAGAACGGGACGCCGTGCGGGCGGACTTGCTGCGGGAAAAACTCAAGGCGGTCCCGCCGCCCAACATCAAAAAACTCAAGATTTCCTGAAATGAACAACTTCACACCCCGCGCCCAACAGGTCCTGGCCCTTGCCCGCAAGGAAGCCGACCGCTTCAACCACAACTACGTCGGCACCGAACATCTCCTCCTCGGCTTGATCAAACTCGGCCAGGGCGTCGCGGTCAATGTCCTGCAAAAGATGGGCCTCGACCTCGAGACCGTCCGGATGGAAGTCGAAAAACAGGTCGGCTCCGGCCCTGATACCAAGATCTCGGGCAACATCCCCTACACCCCCCGGGTCAAAAAGGTCCTCGCCCTCGCCGGCAAGGAAGCCAAGGCCCTCCACCACAGCTACGTCGGCACCGAGCACATCCTCCTCGGCCTCCTGCGCGAGGGCGACGGCGTGGCGGCCCGTGTGCTCAAGACCCTCGACGTCGACCTCGAACGCGCCCGCAACGAGGTGCTGAAGGAACTCGACCCCAACTTCGAAGCCGGCGAACAGGAAGAGGAAGCCCCCGGTGGCGAACCCGCCGCCGAAGCCCAAGGCGGTGCCTCCGGAGGCCGCAAGGAAGTCAAAACCCCGGCCCTCAAAGCCTTCGGCCGCGACCTGACCGAACTCGCCACCAAGGGCGAAATGGACCCGGTCATCGGACGCAAGAACGAGATCGAACGCGTCATCCAGATCCTTTGCCGCCGCACTAAAAACAATCCGGTGCTGATCGGCGAGGCCGGCGTGGGCAAGACCGCCATTGTCGAAGGCCTGGCCCAGGAAATCGTCGCCGGCAACGTCCCCGAACTTCTGCGCGACAAAAAAGTCATCACCCTCGACCTCGCCCTCATGGTCGCAGGCACCAAATACCGCGGCCAGTTCGAGGAACGCATCAAGGCGGTCATGGAGGAAATCCGCAAATCCAAGAACATCATCCTCTTCATCGACGAGCTCCACACCATCGTCGGCGCCGGTTCGGCCGAGGGGGCGATGGACGCCTCCAACATCATCAAGCCCGCCCTCTCCCGCGGCGAGCTCCAGTGCGTGGGCGCGACCACCCTCAACGAATACCGCAAGCACATCGAGAAGGACTCTGCCTTGGAACGCCGCTTCCAGTCGGTCAAGGTCGAAGCCCCCAGCGTGGACGAGGCCGTCCTCATCCTCAAGGGACTGCGCCCGAAATACGAGCAGCACCACCGCGCCAAAATCACCGACCCGGCGATCGAGGCCGCGGTCAAGCTCTCGGACCGCTACATCACCGCCCGCTTCCTCCCCGACAAAGCCATCGACATCATGGACGAAGCCGGTTCGCGCGCGCGCATTTCCGCCAGCATGCTGCCTCCCGAATTGAAGGACAGCGAAGCGAAGATCGAAACCATCAAGTCCGAAAAGGAAGCCGCAATCAAAGACCAGGACTTTGAAAAAGCCGCCGCCCTGCGCGACAAGGAAAAGGAAGCCCGTCTCAGCCTGGAAAACACCATGGCCGAGTGGCGCCGCAAACGCGACGAGACCGAAGTACTCGTCGACATCGACGACGTCTACACCATCGTTTCGAAATGGACCGGCATCCCGTTGACCCGTCTGGAGGCCAAGGAAACGGCCAAACTCCTCACCATCGGCGAGGAACTCAAGGGCAAAGTCATCGGCCAGGACGAGGCGGTGCACGCCCTCTCCAAAGCCCTGCGCCGTTCGCGCGCCGATCTCAAGGATCCGAAACGGCCCATCGGCTCGTTCATCTTCCTCGGCCCGACCGGGGTGGGCAAAACCCATCTGGCCAAGCAACTGGCCGAACACGTCTTTGGCGAAGCAGACGCCCTCATCCAGCTCGACATGTCCGAGTACATGGAGAAGTTCAACGTTTCCCGCCTGGTCGGTTCGCCCCCCGGCTATGTGGGCTATGAAGAAGGCGGCCAATTGACCGAAAAGGTCCGCCGCCGTCCCTATTGCGTGGTCCTCTTTGACGAAATCGAAAAGGCCCACCCCGACGTCTGGAACATCCTCCTGCAAATCCTCGAGGACGGCACCATCACCGACAGCCTTGGTCGCAAGGTCGACTTCCGCAACACCATCATCATCATGACCTCGAATGTCGGGGCCGAATTGGTGAAGCGCAACAACACCATGGGTTTCGGCACCGCCGATCCCGACGCGGCCGACTACGAGGCCATCAAGGAAAAACTCCTTGGAGAAGCCAAGAAGGTCTTCAAGCCCGAGTTCCTCAACCGCCTGACCGATATCATCGTCTTCCACTCGCTCACCCGCGAGAATCTGACCAAGATCGTCGAATTGGAAATCAAGAAAGTCGGCGAACGGCTTCGCGAACGCAAAATCCTGGTCAAGCTCACCCAGCCCGCCTTGGATTTCCTCATCGAGAAGGGCTACGACCCGCAATACGGGGCCCGTCCGTTGCGCCGGGCCATCGAGCGTTTCCTCGAAGATCCGCTGGCGGAGGAAATCATCCGCGGCACAATCAAGGAAGGATGCGTGGTCGCTGTCGATCTCCAAGGCACCGAGCTGACCTTCACGCCGGGCGAACCACAGGACAAGCCCGTCGGTTCGAAGTCGGCCTGAGTCCGCGAAGCGAATCGTTTCCAGTTAGCGGTTTCTGGTTTAGTGTTTGAGCGCCTTGAACCGCAAAACGGAAACAGAAAACAGGAAACCTCACGGACCCTCCGTCCGTGAAATGTTCGCGCGGATCTCGGCCCCCTATGACCGCCTGAACCACCTCTTCAGCGGCGGTGTCGATTACTGGTGGCGATTCCTCCTCGTCCGCTCATTACCCAAATCAGAATTCAATCATCAGAAATCGGAAATTCTCGACCTCGCCTGCGGCACCGGCGACGTCACCCTGGCGCTGCAACAGGCGGGGTTCGACGCGGTCGGCGGAGATTTCTGCGAACCCATGCTCGAACGCGCCCGGGCCAAGGGCGTGAAAAAAACCGTGGTCGCCGATGCCCTGGCCCTGCCCTTCCCCGACGCCTCCTTCTATGCCGTGACCCTGGCCTTCGGCTACCGGAACTTTGAGGACCGCGAGCGGGCCCTGCGGGAAATCCACCGGGTGCTGAAGCCCGGAGGCACGGTCCACATCCTGGAATTTTCCCAGCCCTTCCGTTGGTTCCGTCCGTTCTATTATTTTTATCTGCGCCATCTCCTACCCCGTGCGGCAAAAATTCTCTGCCGTGACCGGGCCGCTTATGAGTACCTATCTTCGTCCATCAGTGCATTTCCCGATGTGGAGGAGATTGGCCGGGAGTTGGAGCGGGCAGGATTTGGGGAAGTGCACTGGTCCCGCCCAACCCTGGGGATCGTGGCCCTGCACCGCGCCAGTCGTTCTTGATCCCGCCGGATGGCGTTGCTCCGGGCGTTTTCTGCCTGAGTAAGAAACATTCAGACAGGTTCTAAACCGGAATCATGCGATTCAGCAACCACAAGGACTCTGGGGAAGAAAGGGGTTGGGCGACGACTCTTTTGATCACCGTTCGGAGAATCCCTTTTCTCCCCCATTCGCTATGTTTCTACCGGCTTCCCTGTGATTCTATACGATATCAATTGCACCGTTCCGGCTATACCGGGCAATTGAGTCCGGAGATATAGGTCAAAGCATTCTGATAGCCGCGACTGGCCACCACAAGCGGCGACAATCGCTCCAGCGCATGCAGGTTGGCATGCTGATTGGGGGCGGGCTCATCCGGGTAATCCGCCCAATCCAAGCCAAGCTCGAGAAAGGGTTGCAGGGCGCAGGTTCTGGCCCAAAAAAATGATCCCGCCGGAAAATCGGGACACAACCCGCAACTTACAGACAATCCCATTCGTGCCAGAAGGCGTTGTGTGTGCGACTCGGGATCATCCCACGTCCCCAAATGCCTCCGCTCCGGGTAGATCAAGCCTAGTTTTGGATCACATTCCAATGCCGCCAATATTCGATCCATCATGCGGCGCCCTCCACCGCCGACCATGTGTTCCAACAAATACTCGCGCCAAACTTTTCCGAGTTTGCCATCATCATGCCAGAGCCTTTTTTTGGTGTGGATGTGTCCGACAATCTCATAATCCCGCACCAGGCGCGGGCCAAGAGCGGTGATCAAGGGTCCCAGATCCCTGCCCCGGTTGGGCACCTGAACATATTCGACCCTGCCCGGGTAGTCCCGGAACAAAGCTGCGACCTCCGAAACATCGCAGGCCTCACTGACTGTGATCCAGAGGTCGGGCCGGAAATGGTTCGACAACAAGCGCTTCAACATGTCGGGCACCACATCCGGGTAATACACATGGATGTGCAGTGCGACCCCCCGGAATGCGCGCGCATCCGGGGGAGCCGTATCTTCGGGGTACAACAACGGCATTCGCCATAGTCCCGATGGTTGGCCCGAGTCAAACCAATGGGCCAGAGGGTCGCGACGACAGTCCGGATGGGCGTCCAAATACATGCCTGGATTGAATCCGGGAAAGGGCCTGCTGGGGATAATCCCACTCCGCCATTTGCGGGTGTACACCCGCACTTGTTCTTCCGGCTGCTGCGACCTCAGATGAGGCTCAAGGTAGTCCGGGTGTAGCAGTTTCGCACGGAGGATGGTCTGGCGATCGGCCAATTCACAGGCCTTTTCTTTGATCACTTCTGCTGTCAAATCCATCAAAGCAGACTGATAGATTTCCGGATGGTCCACTTGGGGAGGAGGCACCACCACCATACGTGCGTTGGATAGAACGGAATCTTGGTCCACCAGATGGTGCAGTGCCTCCCTGGAAGGAAAAACAACGCGATCGGTCTGCCAAACCAGCCAACGCCATTCATCCAAGTTGAGAAAATCGCGCTCTGCCCCCAGAAGGCAAAAAAGAAAGGGCACGTCAAAACGTGAAAAGGCTTCCGTGAAATTCCAGCAGACGGTCGAATGCAGGATTCCCGCTTCGAACGGATGTACTTCGCAGAGCCTGCGGAGCAAGGCCTGCAAAAGGACCCTACGGTGCGACCAAACAGCAGGAATTTCGAAGCAACAATCGGCCTCGTCCTTCCAAAATGTTGCTCCTCCACCAGATCCCACCACCAAGACCACAACTTGGTGCGTGCGGCGGAATCCCCGGGCAAGGATCCGGGTCATCTCCGCCGCCCCATCCGGCGAAGAACCCGGAGTGACCAACAGAACGATTTTTTTCCCAGGATCCAACGGGCGCAGCACACGAAACAGGCCGGGACGGAAAAAGTGATCCAAGCGGGATGTGCGTTCTGTCCGTGCGATCCAATTGAGAATCAGGACTTCAACAAAACAGGATCGAACAAAACTGAAAAAACTTTGCCACATGAATCAAAGGTCAACTCCGTCACACTATGCACACCGACTCCCTAGGGAAGGAAGCGTATTTTTTTCTGGGCAAGGACGGGATCTGGAACTCAGGGCAGAACGATGTCAAAGCGGAGAAATTTCTTGATGTCCGTCGGCTGGAGCGACAACACCGCCTCCCGGATTTCATAGGTTCCCTCATCACTGACCAGGTTGTCGGTGATGCCTTCCGACGACCATGTACCGGAGCTCCCGGGCTCATTGCTCCACACCACCGTTCCCGTGACTCCGGCGGCCGACTTGCTGCGGCGGTATTGCAGGCTCATCTGGCTGGCGTTGACAGTTAGGATCGGCCGAGCCGCGGAGCTGTTGTTGCCGGGACTCATGCCGTAGAAAAATTCCAAGGCATTGCTGAGGCCGTTGAAGTCGGGGTCCGCATCGGGTAGTGCGTTGTTCCCGGTGTAAAGGCCGTTGAGCCAGGAGGCGAAAGACTGTCCGGTCACGGTGAGAAGACCCGTTTCATAGGAGATGTCGTAGTTGGCCGGGTTGAATGTGCCACCGCTGGCGTTGGAGGGAATGATTTCATAGTCTCCTTGGGCGTCGTAGGCCCCGGTGCCGCCGCTGGCGCTGAGGGTGACCGTTCCCACGGTTTCGGCACCGACCGTTCCATTGGTGGTGAAGGCGGAGGTGCCGAGGGAGAGGGTCGTGCCGAAGGCCTTGGTGCGGTCGTTGGCGGTCACGGTCAGGAGCTTGGGGTAAACCACGCTAGGTGCCGTGGCGACGTTGACCGGGAGAGCGCCCGGGCTGGTGCAGAGGATATTGCCGTCATAGGATCCGGCGGCTGTGGTGGAAGCCAGACGGACATAAATCGGGGTGGCCGCCAGAGTCCCAGCCGCACCGACCGTCTGGGTGCCATTGTAACCCGAAGCGCCACCGGCGGTCTTCGAAACCTCGAAGCCCGCGGGGGCGGTGACCAGGACGCCTGCGGCGAGGTTGTCGCCGGAGAGGGTGAAGGTGGACGGCGTGGGCGAGGCGGTGCCGTAGGTGGTGTTGACGGTGGAAAGCGTGCCATTGGTGGTGATCACCGGGCCGGACGCTGCGGCCCTGGTCACCAAGACGTCATCGAGGAACAACCGCTTGGTTGGCGTGGAGAATGTGATGGTTGATGAGGCCTGGCCGCCGGTAAAATTGAGCGACTTGGTTTCGAAGGGGTCTGTCATCAGGTTGGTGTAGCTGACCGACTGGGTGGTCTGCCCCGTGATATTGATCAACAGATTGCCCTCATAGTCGGTCCAACCCTTGACTTTGAAACTCAGGGTGAAATTCCCCCCGTTACCACTGAGATCGATGACCCGGCTGGTGATGGATCCATTTGCACTGCTGGAGCCGATGCGCACGGCCCCGCCTGCCTGAAATGCGTTGTTGGTCGTGGTAAAATTCCCGTTACCTGCCCAGGTTGTGTTCGATCCTGCTGTGGAAGTGCTGTTTCCAGAGGTGATGGAGGTAAAATCTTCATTGAAGATCGTGCTATTCCCGCCTCCTCCCCCTCCCCCGCTGGCGACAATGGTGATGGTCAGGGCGGCCGTGCCGGTTCCACCGCTGTTGGTGGCGGATAAGGTGGTATTGGTCGTTCCGGCGGTGGTCGGTGTGCCGGAGATGGCGCCGGTGGTGCCATTGACCGTCAGTCCGGCAGGCAACGGGCTGGCGGAGTAGGATGTCGGCCCATTGGAAGCAGTGATTTGATAACTGAAGAGCGATCCCACCGAGCCGCCCGCCGTGGAGGCACTGGTGATGACCGGGGCCACCGTCCCGCCGCTGGAATTGCGCGGGTTGGGCGAGCCGGAGCTGAAATCGCTGTTGTTGTTGCCGCTGTCAGTCACCCCGTTCCCGGCCCGGAGGATGGCCGTGGTGGAAGACGCTGCGGGTGCGGCAGCCGCACCCTCGAAGGCGTTGGCCGTGCCGTAGCCGACAAAATCCTGCAGACCGGCCTGTCCGATGGGGGATGAGCCGGTGAATCCGGTGATGCTGTTGCGCAGGGCGATCTTGCCGCTGGAGGCACTGAGGTTCGTTCCACCGGTGGCATCCGCCGTGGGCAATGCCGCCCCGGTGGTTCCGGAAGCCAACTTGAGCAGGTAGAAACCATAGGCCGGAATCGAGCCCGAAAGGTTGTTCACCGACCAGGTCGTTCCGCTGGCGCTGGCGTATTGGACCGACCAGTTGGCCAGACTGACCGGCGAGCCGGTGGTGTTGCGCAATTCCACATAATCCGCACTGAGAACCGCCCCAGACAACCCTCCTGCGCCATAAACCTGGCTGATCAGCACCGGCGCAGCGGCCAAGGTAAAATTGCCCGGACTGGTGCCGGTGCCGTAGGCATTGATCACCGTGACCGGACCGGTCCCCGCCCCGGAGGGATAGACCGCGGTGATCTGGGTGCTGGAATCGCTGGTAAAGGATGTGGCATCGACCCCATTGAAACGGACGGCAGTGACTCCGGAAAAATTGGTTCCGGTGATGACCACCGAAGTTCCAACGCTACCACTGGTGGGCGAAAACGAAGCAAGGGTGGGGGCCCCGTTGCCGCTCAGGACCGTAAGGGTGGCCACAGACGATGAGGCGCTGGCCCCTTCGCTGTCGGTGGCACGGGCGCTGAGCGTGTAGGTTCCGGCAGAGGGTGGCGTCCAGCTGAAGGTATAGGGTGCGGCGGTGTCGGTGTTGACCACGGAGTTGCCGCTGAGGAATTGCACCTGGGAGATGGTGCCCGTGGCCCCGGTCGAAGTGGTGTCGGTGGCATTGGCCGACAGCACCACTGGGTTGCCGGAGAGGAGGGTGGTCCCACTGGCCGGAGAGGTCAGCGTGACGTTGGGGGCGGGGTTGGCGGCCGCAGCGGAACCGCCTGTCACGATGAGGGAGTAGGTCTGGTTGGTGGTGAGGGTACCATTGATCGACACCGTGAGGGTGTAGGTGCCGGCCTGCGACGGGGAAGCGACCAAGACCTGCTCGACGTTGTCGGTGTTGTTGACGCCGGTGGTGGCATTGAGGGACATGGAAGCCTGGGTCCACGTGTTGACAAAAGGCATGATGTATGGGCGGTAGACGGTGGTGCCGTTCGGCGCGGTGACTTTCAGATCCAAATTGCGGACCAGGTTCGGGGTGCGGCTGTCCTGGCTGGTCTGGGCCGTGCCGGCGGGGTCGGTCCACGAGAGGGTGGCCCGGATCGGGCTGCTGCCGTCCCAAGTGAAAGTATGGTTCCGGGTGGTCTGGCTTGAAGAAAGGGAGTTTTCGATGATTTTGGGACTGGCCAGGCTGGCCTTGTGTGCCAGGACCAAGTCGGCTGCGGCCTTGACGTTGATCAAGCCCCAGCCGTAAGTGTAGTCCGGTCCGGGATTGCCTCGATCGCTCGCGGTGTGGATGAGCAGGGCCTTGAGTGTGCTGGCCCGCATCAACTGGCCGGAAAACTCGCGGGCGTAAAGCTGGACGATGAGCGCGGCCGAACCCATGGCCGACGGCGTGGCCATGCTGGTGCCGCTGTAGGTACCGTCGTAAGCGGCATTGCCGGTGCTGATGCTGGAATAGACATTGACCCCGTTGGCGACCAGATCGGGCTTGATCCGCCCGTCGTCGCAGGGACCCAGGCTGGAAAAACTGGCGATGACCGCCTTGGCGGGATCACGCAGTCCGGATGTGACGGCGTCGTTAGCGGCGCCCACGGTCATGATGTTTTTGGCCAGACCATTGTAGGTGATGGATTGGAATCCACCCTTGGCGGTGAGGGTGTCCTGTTCGTTGCCTGCGGCCCAGAAGGGCAGATAGTAGGGCAGGGCGGCGGCCACCGCATCCACCGATCTGGCCTCGGTTTCGTAGCGTCCCATATCGGCCGTGACGGCATCGTAGCCATAGGAGTGGTTGGACAAAGGGATTTTGGTCGTGATCTGGCCCGCACTGGACGCACCAGCAGCCGTCATTTCCGTGTAATCGTCCGTCCACTCATACGAATCGATGGCGACCGAAGGGGCCATGCCCTTGGCGGCGGCCTGGACTCCCGAGGCGCCAATGGTGCCCGCGACATGGGTGGCGTGGTCATCCAGGGCGGCGGAGGCATTTTTCAAGGTGACACGCCCGGTCAATTCCTGGTGGGTTGAACGCACCGAACCGCCGTCCCACACCCCCACTTTCACCCCCGAACCCGAGAGACTGAAATTTCCGCCGAAGAGCAGGTTGGCTCCGCTGGAAATGGCGGCGTTGGCGTTGGTGGTGTGCCGGTAGACCGGGCGGTCCCCTTGGAAAGTGTACAACTCCGAGACCCGGTGCCCCGGGCCCCGCATCCGGAGCGGAATACCCAAACGGGAGGCTTTGGCCAGCACGGCCTCTCGCTGCGCCTCCTGGATTTCCGACAGGCGCGCCACAGCCCATGCACGCTCTGCAGGATCGGAAAGATCACGCCCGGCGAGAACGTTGGCGATCTCCGTGGACTTATCATTTGTGGAATCATTGAAAGACTCGGAACCGGTGATTACTCCCTCTGGAGTCGTGCCCTCAGCGTTCTCGTTCAGATTGCCGGCTCCGACCATCCGGCCTCCTGCGGGCTTTGCGGGTCTGGAATCGCCAAATTTGTTAGGACTGGAGGCATCGATGGACTCGGTCCCGACTTCGACACCGGCTTCGGACCCGGGAGACTCCTGGGTCGAAGTCCTTGAATCCACATCTGCCGTCGTTGTCGAATCAGACACGGATGACCGATCCTGACGTTTTTGAACGTCTTGAAGCCATGAGCCCACACCGATTAGCACGGTCAGGGCAACAATCAGCAAAAAGGAGCTGGCTCGGGAATACAGACGCATAAATGGAGGGCTCTATCCGGTAATTATAGGGAACAATCCAGCTGAAAGGATGCCATTTCGAGTCAATTCTATGACGAATGGATCACAGAACTGACACCGAATCGGTCGGCTTCTATCATGTCCCGGAACAGTCCGGGGGAGTTGGACAATTCGGCATAGGACCCATCCTGCACCAGACGGCCCTGCTCCAGGACCATGATCCGATCGCAGGCCTTGATGGTGGCCAAGCGGTGGGCGATGAACACGGCCGTCTTTCCCTGCAAATTTTTCTCCAAAGACTCCTGGATCAAGCGCTCGCTGACGGTGTCCAAGGCACTGGTGGCTTCGTCGAAAATCAGAAAAGGCGGGTCCATCAACAGGACACGGGCGATGGCCAGCCGTTGACGCTGGCCGCCGCTCAAATTCGCGCCGGCCTCACCGACGCGGGCATCGAGTCCTTCGGGCAACTGGGCGATGAATTCCCAGGCATTGGCCATTTCGCATGCCCTCCGTAACTGGTCGTCATCGGCATCCGGGCGGATGAGGAGCAGATTCTGCCGGATGGTGGTTTGGAAAAAATAGGGCGACTGGGGGACGACGCCGAAGCTTTTGCGGACATCGGCGCCGCGGCAGCGGGAGAGGTCCACCCCATCGACGGTGATCCGTCCAACACTCGGATCGTAAAGCCGGATCATCAGTTGCGAGATGGTGGTCTTGCCCGCTCCCGAGGGTCCGACAAAAGCGACTTTCTGCCCATAGGGTATGCGGAAGGAGAGACCGTTGAGGATGTCCTTGGCGGCGTACTTGAAGTGCACCCCTTCGAAAGCCACTTCACCGCGGTGGGGCATGACGACGGCAGAACCTGGAGGAGGATCCGGCGTCGTGCTGGGGGTTTGCAGGACCGCATTCATGCGGGCAAAACTGGCCTCGGCGCTGCCGTACAAAGTGGACAATTGATAGAGCTGCTGGAGGGGACCCTGCAAACCCCCATAGGACAACAGGTATCCGACCAACTCACCCTGGGTGATGTGGCCGTCCAGGCAGCGCCAGGCCCCGACGGAACAAACCAGGGCAAAAAAAACGTAGCCCGCACCTTCCTGCTTCATCCATTCGATGTGCGACTGAACATCCCGCCAGACGCTTTTCTTGCTGATGTGTGCGGCCTGCTCCTTGAAATCGCGGCCGACGGTTCCTTCGGCCGCATACAATTTGATCTCACGGGTGCCCCGGATGAGGTCGGCCACCCTTCCGCTGACTTCGCTTTCGCTGCTCTGGAAAGCGGTGTGGTAGCCGTGGATTTTATGCCGCGCCTGGTTCATCAACCAGACACTGGTGAATACGGAAGCAGCCAAGACCGCGGTCATGACAAAATCCCACATCAGCAGCGTCCCCAGACTGGAAACGAGCAGGGCCAGCATCCCGGGCCCCATCAATGCCGTTTGGTGCATGAACTGCTGCAGCTGGGTCAGGGGCGAACCAAAGAGATAACTGAATAGTTCCCCCGAATTGTGCCGTCCATGGAATCTCAGACAGAGTGAATTGATGTGGCGGTAAAACCGCGCCCGCAATCGGAGGAGGATACGTTCTCGCACCCAAGTGAAGATTCGGAAGCTCAGGTGCCAGAAAACCATCCGGAAAACAATCGAAGCCAACAAATAGAATCCCATCAGCTGGGCCAGCTTCATCCACCGCTCCCCTGCGGGCATCACCGGCGTGACAATATCGTCGATCAGATACTTTGGGGCCAGATTCTGGAAGGTGATCGCCACCCCGTGCATGGTGTTGAGCACGAAACCCAACACCAGCCACCTGGCATAGGGTTGCATCTGCCAGCCTAAAAAACGGAGCAGACTGGTCTTGGGGGGCGGGGATGCCTTGGCACTCATGGCGCCCGGGCCGAAACAACCCGGGTCCCCTCCTTGCTAAACCCGACCACCGACAGGTCAAGCCTGATCGTGCCTTTAGAATAAGTTATACTTATAATATGGGCTTTCCAAAGATTAGTAACGCTCCTACTTTCGATCCGTGCATCGTCTTCTATTAGTTCTGTTACTTAGTGCCGCGTGGCTCCCGGCGGCGACCACCCCACCCCCTGGATCAGGAAAAATACACCAACCCGTTCTGCTGCTGGTCGAAGCTTCGGCCAAGGAGATCTATGACGACAATATCTACACCTATGCCTATGGAAGGCAGGCCGATCGCTCTTCCTGGATCACCCAGGGCCAGCTCACACTCGGCTTGAAGTGCGATGCGGATCAAGCCGGAACTTGGACCCCCAGTTACACCTGGGAGGGACTGGCATTCCTCAACGCCAGCGAAGAGTCCCACCAAAAACACACCGGGCGTCTGGAGTTTGCCGGGAAGCAGGAGGACTGGTCCTGGCAAGGCGACCTCAGCCAAAGCTATACCGACGGCAGCACCATCTCTCCCACCTGGACCGGCCCCGGAGGGGCGCCGGCGGTCGGGGCACCGGAGGTGCGCAACCGCCGCAGGAACTTCATGCTCGACCACAACGCGCAAATCACCTGGAAACCAGGGGCGTGGTGGGTCCGGGGCCTTTACCGGGGTCAGTGGCATGATTTCATGACGGACTATTCCCCAACCCCCGGTTATCAGAATTACGACGACCGCAACGATTTCAGCCTGGGTCTTGATTTCGGCCGCCAATTGGCCGGGGACTGGGACGCGTATGTCGGTGGACGCCTCGGCCAGGAAGACCAGGGGCAGATGCCGCATACCCCCATCGAATTCGACAACCAATACTTCCGTTGGGTGGTCGGAACCCTGGGCCATCCCCTGCCTTGGTTGAATATCGATGCCGAGGCCGGTCCCGATTTTCGCTTCTTCACCCGCGATCTGCCCAAGGGCGAACCCGACGAGCGCACTGAAATCTATTACCGGGGCCAGGTCGGCATCCAAATCACTTCCCAAGACCTCCTCAGCTTATCCGGCAAGCAATACCTTTTCCCCTCCTCGGCAGGTTGCGGCATGATGCGGGAGGGACTTTGGGACGCGGAATTCCGCCACACCTTCACGGGCGGCGAATCCGGGGAACTGGTTTGCAGTGCTTCCTTGGGATTCAGGGTCAACGAGGACGACTTTTTCCCGGCCAAGCGGCGGGACCGCGTTTACACGCCCAGATTGGAATGGAAAACCGCTTGGAAGCAAGTCTGGAACCTGCGAGCCACCTACGAATACAGCTGGTCCGAAAGTGAGGTGGTGAACACCCCTTCACGAGAGTTCGAACGTTCGCGGATCAGTGTGGCCGCCTCTTGGCGATACTGAGGGTTACTTGACCGTGAAGACGATGCCGTTGAAGTAACCCGAGGGAAACTTCTGCCGGACGCTAGCCGGGAACGGAACCGGCATCTGGTTGGCCTCAATGATCGTGCGATGCGCCAAGGCCAGAATCGCCGGGTCCACTTTCTTGGCGGGGGATTCGACCAAAGTGACTTTCCCGTCTGGATTCACGTGGTAACTGAAGGTCGCCCGGCCACGTTTGAGCTGGCGGCCGTACTTTTCCATGTAGCCTTCCCAGACATTTTCCATCTTGGTCTGCACATCGAAGCGGTAGTCGAGAAAGTCCTCAACATACCCGGAAACCGCCGAGGGCGTCGCGGCCGGTGCTTCCGCGGCCGACAGATCGCGGTGGGCGACGAGTCCCATCCACACCAACCCCACCATCAGGAGATGGGAAAAACCGGACCAGGATCCTGCAAAATGGTTCAGTCGGGGCATATGGGTATCCTACCGGATTACCCAGCCGGGGCAATCTGGAATCCTGCCCGGATCCCCGACCCGTCTCCCGGTTATTCGTCCTTCCCTAAACCCGTCGTAGAAGCCCACCAAGGCCTGTTTCTTAATCCTGTTCGCGACTGTCCTTGATGGGAGGAAACTCCCGCCAGTTCCGAAGGTCGTAGTGCCACCATTCCGCCGGCACTCCGCTCCAACCGTTCTGGAACATCGCCTGCCGCAACTTTTCCGCATGGGCCGCCGCCGCCTTGGGTAGGTCACGGAAATCATGATCGGCCAGTGGCGAAAAAACATCGTGGTCCGTCGGCACCGCCACCGGATTCCCTTGGAGATCGGCCAAACCAACATCCACGCTCGTGCCCCGGGTGTGCCGCGATCCCATCCGGGGCGGCGCGACAAAATTGGCGTTCGGCACCGCCTTCCACAAGGCTTCCTGGGCCCACTGTGGACGGTAGGCATCCCAAATCACCAGTTGCAAACCATCGCGTCGCAACCGCTCCTGAACCCGCTTCAGCCGCGCCGCCGCCTCCGGCCGCAAACGGGCCCTGGGGTCGCTGTATATGGCCCGGCCGGTGATGTTGTGCGGCCCCGCGTAGCGCATATCCAAGCGGATTCCCGGAATCGCCTCCGCCAGATCCACCAACTCCGCCCCTTGGAGAAACACCCCGCCTCCGGTAGCCAACACAACCGCTGCCAAAAGTGCTTTCTGGATGGACATCGCCGCAAGCTTGCCGATTGTGGATCCACAACGCACGCCGAAATGACCCAACCGGAGCCCCAAAACGCCATCACCAAGGAGGAACTCGCCTCCCTGCCCCTCTTCCGTTACGAGGGCCCCATCCACCTCATCCGCTCCGACGAAGAACTGGCCCGTCACATCCCCGACCTGCGGAAGGAAAAAGTCATCGGGTTCGACACCGAAACCCGGCCCTCTTTCCGGCGCGGACAATCCTACCTCCCGACGGTCATCCAAATGGCCACCGCCGATGCCGCCTACATCATCCAACTGGCCGAAATCCAAAGCACCGGACTCATCAACGTCATCCTCTCCAGCCCGGACATCCTCAAAACCGGCATCGCCCTCGACCAGGACCTGGTCAAACTCAAGGAACGCTTCCCCTTGGCCGAGCGCAGCATCCTCGACCTCGGCAAAATTGCGGCACGCCAGAAAATCGCCAAAACCGGTTTGCGCAACCTCGCCGGTCTGCTCCTCGGCTACCGCATCTCCAAGCAATCCCAGGTGACCAACTGGGCCGCCGCCGAGCTCACCCCTTCCCAGATCCAATACGCCGCCACCGATGCGTGGATCAGTCGTGAACTTTTCTTCGCCCTCGAACAGCGCTTCCCTGAAGCCCTGCGCGAGGCCATCGAAGAAGCCGTGAAAACGCTCCCACGCTATCTCGATCACGCCTGAATCCAACCGTCCCCTGCCCCCATCCTCTAAGCCCATGAATGCGGTCCATCTGGACAAGGTCTGCAAGCACCTCGGCGGCGCCGAAGTGGTCCGTTCCGTCGACTTGGAAATCCGCCGGGGGGAATTCTTCTCCCTTCTTGGCCCGAGCGGTTGCGGCAAATCCACCACCCTCCGCCTCATTGCCGGCTTCGACCGGCCCTCCTCCGGACGGATCTCCATCAACGGCAAACCCATCAACGGGGTCCCCGCCTACGTCCACGACATCAATCTGGTCTTCCAAAACTACGCCCTCTTCCCCCACCTCACGGTTTTCCAGAATGTCGCCTTCGGTTTGGAAATGCAGAAAAAGAACCCCGCCGACATCCTTGCCGCCGTCACTGAAATCCTCGCCCTCGTCCGCTTGTCCGGCATGGACCAACGCCTCCCGCGCGAACTTTCCGGCGGCCAACAACAGCGCGTCGCCCTCGCCCGTGCCCTCGTCACCCGTCCCTCGGTCGTCCTCCTCGACGAACCTCTCGGCGCCCTCGACCTGAAGCTGCGCAAGGAAATGCAGTTCGAACTCAAGCAACTCCAGTCCACCCTGGGCCTGACCTTCATCTACGTCACCCACGACCAGGAAGAAGCCCTGACCATGTCGGACCGCATCGCCGTCATGCACAAGGGCCGCGTGCTCCAGGTCGGCACACCGGAAGAAATCTACGAGAAACCCGCCACCCGCTTCGTGGCCGATTTCATCGGTGAATCCAATTTTTTCGAGGGCACCATCGTCTCCCGCGATGGCAAATACGTGGTCTTTGCCTCCTCCGGGCTGAACATCAAGGTGTTCCCTGATCACGTCACCACCCCGGGTCCGGAAGGCATTCTCGCCGTCCGTCCGGAAAAAATCTGGATAGGCAAAAACCGGGCCGCCGGCATGGAGAACGTCTTCGCCGCGCACATTGTCGATTCCCTTTACTACGGCACCGACACGCTCTTTCTGGTCAAACTGGACAAGGGCCCGAGCCTCCAGGTCCGCCGCCAGAACCTCAAGGAAACCGGCATCGGCAAGGGCGACGCCGTCTTCGTGGGCTGGCCGGACGAAAGCGCCTACCTCCTGGAATCCGCCGCGGACTGAATCCGGCCGATTCCCTCACTCATCGCATGAGCGAACGATCTTTCCCCGGACTCCGCTTGCTCGCCCTCCCGCTGGCATTCCTGGCCGTCTTCTTCGCCATTCCCTTCGGCATCATCGCCGTGGCCAGTTTCATGAGCCGGGGCAATCCCCTGGAATGGACCCCCGACCTCTCGGCCTACGGACGTGTCATGGACCCGCTCTTGATCAAGGTTTTCTTTCGTTCGGTTTTCATCGCCTCCGGGGCCACCGCCTCCTGTCTGGCCTTCGGATTCCCCCTGGCCTGGTTCATCGTCCGCCAGCCCCCTTCCCGCCGGCGTTTCCTCTATTTCCTGGTCATGATTCCGCTGACCGCAAATTCCCTCGTCCTCACCTATTCCTGGATTGCCATTCTCCGGCAGCAGGGCTTTATGGACCGCTTCTTGCAAAGCCTCGGCTGGTTCGGTGAAGGCCCCTTCGTCCTGCTTTATTCCACTCCGGCCGTCTTCCTGGGCCTCACCTATTGGTATCTCCCGTTCATGGTTTATCCCATTTACGCCAGTCTGGAAAAACTGGATTTCACCCTCGCGGCCGCGGCGGCCGATCTGGGAGCCGGACGCTGGGAAACGTTGCGCCGCATCATCCTCCCCCTCGCGGCCCCCGGCATCCTCACCGGCTGCACCCTGGTCTTCATCCAAACCTTCTGCTCCTTCGTCGTTCCGGACATGCTCGGCGGCGGAAAGGTCGACATGATAGGAAACATCATCCAGAAGCGTTTCCTCTCCCTCCCCCAGGATTGGCCTCTTGGGGCCGCGCTCTCCATGGCACTGCTCGCCCTCATCGGGGGAGCGTTGTTCTTATCCTTCCAACTCACGCGGGAAACCCCCGCCCGGCGTTCATGATGGATTTCCAGCCCCCCCGCCCCCCCTGGAATTGGACCGCCCGGCTGCTCCGGCTCAATGCCCTCGCCGTCTATATCTTCCTCTATGCGCCCATCGTGGTCCTGATTGGTTTCAGCTTCAGTGCCAGCCGCTACAGCGCCGTTTGGGGGGGCTTCTCCACCCGTTGGTACGAAAAACTCTTTTCCAACGTGGAACTCCGCACCGCCCTCGGCCAGACCCTGTTGCTGGCCGGCTCCTCGACCCTCTGCGCCACCGTGCTAGGAACCCTGGCCGCACTCGGACTGGCCAAACTCTCCCGGCGGCTCCAGGGACCGCTCGAAACCGCCTTCTACCTCCCGGTGATCATGCCGGACATTGTGCTCGCCATTTCCCTGCTCGTTTTTTTCAAAACCCTCATGCCCGCCGCCCTCGGACTCCCGGCCATGATCCTGTCCCACATCGCCTTCAACCTCTGCTACGTCGCCGCCGTGGTCGGCACCAGCCTCAAGGGGTTCAACCCGCGCCTCGAGGAAGCCTCCCTCGATCTTGGCGCCACCCCGTGGCAGACTTTTGTCCGGATCAAGCTCCCCCTCATCTGGCCCGGCATCCTCGGCGGCGCCCTCCTCGCCACCGCCCTCTCCCTCGACGAATTCGTCATCGCTTTTTTTGTCAGCGCGGCCGACTCCACCACGCTCCCCCTCCAGATCTACGCCATGCTCAAACGCGGCGTCACCCCGGAAATCAACGCCCTGGCCTCCCTCATGCTCACCGCATCAATCCTGCTTGCCTGTCTCTCGCTCTTCCTGCAAAAAAAATACCCATGACCACCCTCCGCACCCTGGCCCTCCTCGCCTCCCTCCTCATCACCCTGGGTGCTTGCGGCCCCCAATCCGCCCCCACCCCCACCGCCCCCAAGGTCCTCAACCTCTTCATCTGGGAAGAATACCTCGACCCCGCACTCAAGGCCGACTTCGAGAAGGAAACCGGCATCAAGGTGGTCGAAGCCAACTATGGCAGCAACGAAGACATGCTGGCCAAGCTCCAGGCCGGCGGCGGCTTCGATGTCGTCGTACCCTCGGACTACATGGTCCAGGTCATGCGCCGCATGAATCTTCTGGAAAAGCTCGATCACAGCCGCCTGCCCCACCTCGCCAATGTCGACCCGTTTTTCCGCAAGTTCAAATACGACCCCGGCTACGACCACGCCATCCCCTTCCAGTGGACCGCGACCGGCTTCGGCTACAACAGCAAGTCGGTCAAAAACCCTCCCGCCTCCTGGTCCGATGTGCTCGACCCGGTCAAAGCCCGCGCCCTCAAGGGCCGGTTGAGCATGCTCAACGACCCCCGCGAGGTCATCGGCGGCGCCCTCATCTTCCTCGGATTTTCACCCAACACCATCCGACCCGAAGAACTGGCCAAGGCCGAAGCCGTCCTCCTGGCACAGAAGCCCCTCCTGGCCAAATATGACAACGAATCCTTCGAGGACTCCCTCGCCTCCGGCGAAACCCTCGTTGCCCACGGCTGGGCCGGGGAGTTCGCCACCGCACAAACGGACAACCCCGATCTCCGCTTCGCCCTGCCCAAGGAAGGAGCCATCCTCTCCGTGGACAATCTCGCCATCCCGGTCTCAAGCAAAAACCGCGATGCTGCCTATCTTTTCATTGACTACCTCCTCCGCGCCGAGATCGCGGTCAAGGTGGCGGAGTATTCCCTCTACGGTAGCGCCAACGCGGCCGCCCTGCCCCAATTGGCCCCGGAATTGCGCAACGGCATCGGATTCACCCGCCCCGAAGGCTTTGCCTTCCACCAAATCGAGGACCTGGGTGAAAACACCGCGCTCTACGACAAAATTTGGAGCCGGTTGAAGTCCGAGTAGCCCTAGATAGGGACGTCGAACTTCCAGACGACTTGCCAAGGCCTCGCCTGCGTCTAGCTTGGCGGCTATGGTCATTCGCACCCTGCTGCTGCTCACGTTCGGCCTCGCTTCCAGTCTGCCAGCCCAATCCGAGCCCCCGGTCCAGACCGAAGATTACCTACTGCGCCGAGAAACGTTGGTCACCGGACTGACCAATGCCTGGGCCATGGTCAAACTCCCCGACGGCCGCCTCCTCATCACGGAGAAAGCGGGCAAAGTGCGTGTGGTCCAAAACAACCAGCTCCTTCCCGAGCCCGTCGCCAACATCCCGGAAGTCGACCCCGGTGGGCAGGGCGGCCTGCTCGACATCGAACTCCACCCCGACTACCCCCAGAACGGCTGGATCTACCTCGCCTACAGCCGTAAAAAGGAAAAAGGCAGCCTGACCAACATCGTCCGGGCCCGCCTCAAAGACAACGCCCTCACCGATATCCAGCCCGTCTTCGATCCCCCTGATGAGGACTATGTGCACGGTGGAATCCATTTCGGCTGCCGCTTGGAATTCGACAAACAAGGTTACCTTTACTTTTCCCATGGTGACCGCGGCGACAAGACCACCCCGGAAAACCGCGCCCAGCGCCTGGACCACATCGGCGGAAAAATCCACCGGCTTCATGACGACGGCCGCATTCCGGACGACAATCCCTTTGTCAAAACTCCCGGGGCCCGTCCCTCGATTTGGTCCTATGGCAATCGCAACCCGCAAGGTCTGCGCTTCCATCCCGTCACGGGCGACCTCTGGTCAACCGAACATGGCCCACGCGGCGGTGACGAACTCAATCTGATCAAAAAGGGGGCCAACTACGGCTGGCCCCTGGCCTGCTTCGGCATCAACTACAACGGCACCCCCATCACCGACAAAACCGAAATCGAAGGCATGGAATCCCCCGTGACCCACTGGACCCCTTCCATCGCCGTCTCCGCCATCGATTTCTACACCGGTGACCAATTCCCCAAGTGGAAAAACAACCTCCTGGTCGGCTCCCTGGCCCACCAGAAACTCATCCGCATCGTCCTCGACGGGCAGAACAAGGCTGTCCACGAAGAGATCCTGGTCAAGGGTGGCGGGCGCATCCGTGACATCCATTGCTGGGACGACGTTGCCATCCACGTCCTCTACACCGACAAGCTGGTCCGTCTGGTTCCGGAATGAATGTCCAAAACGTGACAGAAGTCTTTTTTTGAAGTGACCAACTGCAGGGGTCAGGTCATGGGGCCATCCGCACTTCCATTTTGTGGGCGATGACGTTCCCACTCTTTTTCCAGTTCCTCTTCGAATCGCGAAGAAAGCCCGGTATGAGTCCCATCATCCTGGAGCGGGACACTTTGGGACGGCTGAGATGGGGATCGGGATGCGCAATCCATGTGAAAATCATAGCACAAAAAAGTCCGCTTTTTCCGGTTTTGACAGCCAAGCCACTTTCCACCACATTGAAGTCAGACCATGGACCGCCAAACCTCCCTCCTTTTGCTGGCTTTTGGCATCATCGGCACCACGCTCGCCGTCGGTGCCCAGCGCACCCACGCGCTCAAGAAAGCCCGCGCCCTCCGCGCCAGCTTCCGCCCCCACTTCCGCGAAGGCTGCTACCTGGTCAAGATCATCGCCGGTCCGAAATGGTCCGTGGGCGAATTCGGCACCTTCGACGCGGCCCAGAACAAAGTCCTGATCGAGGGCGAGGAATTCGACGCGGAAGAATTCGAGTTCATCCTGGCCTGAGCCGGGATGATTCAGTTCAAGTTCAACCTCCAAGACACCAAGTCTCCAAGGAGAACGGATTGGTTTTCTCTGGAAAATCTGATCACCGTTCAGTGAATCCCTTTTTCCCCAATCCGTTGCGTTTCTAATCGGCGACTCTGCGACTCCACGCGGTATTTAGTGCACCGTTCCGGGTTAGAGCCTATCCGGATAGTCTCTAATTCAGCTCGGCAGGAGCCTCGCTCTCCCGCGAACCCTGGCTCTCCGTCACCAAAGCCCCGTGTCGGATGGAATCGGCAATGGATGGCGGAGTGTCGTCGCCTCCGTTGCCGTTGAACAAGGGCGACTCTTCTTTGCGGTTGAGCCGGACCGAGACGATCTTGGAAACCCCGTGCTCTTCCATCGTAACCCCGTAGAGGACATCGGCGCTGCTGATGGTGCGCTTGTTGTGGGTGATGACCACAAACTGGGACTGGGTGACAAAGCGCTGGAGGATGCGGATGAAGCGGTTGATGTTCGATTCGTCCAGCGGCGCGTCCATTTCGTCGAGGAAGCAGAAGGGGCTGGGCTTGACCATGTAGATGGCGAAGAGCAAGGCCACCGCGGTCATGGTCTTCTCCCCCCCGGAAAGAAGGGTGATGGACTGGAGCTGCTTGCCCGGGGGACGGGCCACGATTTCGATACCGCACTCCAGCGGATCGGCATCGTCCTGCAGGTTGAGGTCGGCCTTGCCACCGCCGAACAGTTCGACAAACATTTCCGAGAAGTTGGCCTTGATCTTGGCGAAGGTCTCGGAGAAGAGCACACGGGTGGTCTCATTGATTTTCTTGATCGCCTCATGGAGCTGGTCGCGGGCCCGCAGGAGATCCTTCTCCTGACCTGCAAGGAAGCTGAGCCGTTGTTCCAGTTCCTCGTATTCGGTGATGGCCTCGACATTGACCGGACCCATGCGGTCGATGCGTTCACGCAGTTCGTTGACCTCATTGGCCACGGCCTGCCAGTCGACCGGCTCGACCAGTAACGGGTCCTCTTCTACTTCCACTTCAACCACGCGCTCCGGTTGGGAAACGGGGTCCGCCTCAACCGCTGTTGCAGCCGGATCCGAGCCAGCGTCCGCGGTTTCCGATCCGGCATCCGGGGCCGAGGTTGCTTGACCATTTACCGCGGTCCCCTCCCCTTCCAGGGGAGCGGGAACGGGCAGGGAAGCCAACACATCCTTGGCCGGAGCAGCCAGGGCAACGTCGGCATCGGACGGGGTCCAACGTGCTTTCGGAGCGGGAGTCGCACCCTCCGGTCGGGGGCGTTCCGCCGTGGCGGGGTCCCAGGTGGCCAGATCAATCTCATAGGCCCGGTGGATGCGCTCCACCAAAGCATTGAGGTGCATGCGCTGTTCGGCCACCTGGACTTCCTCGCGCCCACAAATGCCCTGGACTTCCCCGGCTTTGCGGCGTCCGATGCGCGCGGTTTCCTCGATCTCGCCCAGGAGACGCCCGACTTCGCGGCGTTCGTTCTCGCGGATGGCCAGGGTTTGCTCCAACTCACCCGACTGGCGCGCACAGGCCTCGATTTCCTGTTCCGCCCTGCCGGAGTTTTCGAGGCATTCGAGGATGCGGACCTCGTAGGCGCCGATTTCCTGCTCGCGGTCGAGTCTGGCCTTTTCCACTTCCTGGAGCCGGTTTTGTTGGATGACCAGTTCCTGGTGGATGGTCTGGGCCTTCTGTTGCTGGGCGGCCTGGCGGATGCGGGCCTCGGTGACCCGCTGGGAGTGTTCTTCTACTTCCTGGTTAAGCTCACCCAAACGGACGATGAGCGAATCGACTTCCCCGGCCAGGGCCAGACGTTCCGCCTCCATTCCGCGGACCTGGGCCTCGAGCCCGTCGCGTCCGCCCTGTTCACTCGTTTGTTGCTGGCTGAGATGGGTCTTTTCGCGGGAAACCGTCTCACAGGAGTTGCGCCACTCCTGGAGTTGCCGTTCCAGGGCCTCGCATTCGAATCGGGCCGAAACCAGTCCGCCCTCCTCTTCCTGGGATTGCTTGCGGGTGCGGTCCAGGACGGACTCGGCCTCGTCCAAGCGGGCGCGGGCCAGATCGGAAGCGGCTTGGGCTTTTTCCGCTTTTTGTTTGTGACCGGGAAGTTCGGCCTGGAGGACTTTCCATTCCTTCTCTTGCTCGACGATGGCGGCCAGGGCCGAGGAATCGCTACCCCGGATCTGCAGACCATTGCGGAACCAGACTTCGCCGTCGCGGCTGACGATGTGGCACCCGGGGTGAAGTCGACGGAGTTCCTCCGCTTCGGCCGCATCGGCGGCGACGAGGAATTCCTCGAGGATGCGTTCGACCAGGTTGCGGACCCGGGACTGGGCGGTGACGAAGCTCATGGCGGCGCGTGCCGCGTCGATGGAGGAAGCGCGGGCATCCGCCGTCTTGGCCCCGAAAAGGGTCTGGCCCAGGCGCTGGATGAAGGAACGGGATTCGGCCGAGCCCGGGTTTTGGGAAAACAGATCTGCCACCACCACGGTGGCCCCGACACCGCGGATGGCCTCGGTCACCGCACGCAGCGCGTCGGGCGACTCGATGATGAGCGCCTCCCAAGCCGCGCCAAGGGCGCGCTGGATGGCTTTCTCATAGCCCGACTTGATCTCCATGTGATCGAGGAGGGTTCCGGAAATACCCGGACCCTGGAATTTGCCCAGGAGGGTCTTGGTGCTCTCCGAATAACCGGACCGCGAACCCAACACTTCGCTGAGCACATGGTAACGGGCTTCCTTGCGGGTGGCCTCGGATGCGGCCAACTCGGCATCTTTACGGGCCCTTTCCAAAAGTGCCCCGGCCTCGTCGCGGGCGGCGGTCAGCCGGACCACTTCATCGAGACGGTTCTGGTGGGCCTGCTGGTGCTTGTCCAGGCGGGCACGGGACTCGGCCAGTTTGTCCTCCAATTCCCGGCCCCTGGCGGAGAGGATTTTTTCCTCTTCTCCCAGTTTTTCGACCCGGACGATGAAGGAATTCTGCTGGAGTTCGAGGGCGGCGATGCGCTGGCGGGTCGTGTTGAGTTGTTTATCGGTCTGGTTGAGCTTCTGTTCCAGGATGGAACGCTGCTTGAGGTTGTCGGAGACCCGTTTGCGGGCCTCTTCCTGTGCGGTCTGGAGGACGGCAAGCTCCTCGCCCAAGCGGGCAAGGACGGCCTGCATCGAATCTTCTTCTGCCTGCATGCGCGCGACCTGGCCCTGGAGATCGGCCACTTTTTCCCCACTGGCGGCAATTTCAGCGCGGTTCTTTTCCTGGAGGGCAAGGAATTCCGTGATGCGTTCGTCGTTGAAGCGGATGGCCTGGCGGGCTTTTTCCACATTGCTTTCGGCCAGGCTCTTCTGTTGGTGGAGTGCGCGCAGTTCCTGTTCGAGCTGTTCCGCCCGTTGGCGTTTGACCGAGAGGTCGGACTCCTGTTGTTCCAGGTCCTGCTGGATGGCCTTGAACTCCATCTGCAGGCCCTGGACGCGCGATTCTCCGGCATCGAGGCGCGCGCGCATCTCGGCGTAGAGATGGCCGGCCAGGCGGGTGTCGAGGTACTTCAACCGGGTATGAACTTCCTTGAAGCGGCGGGCTTTCCCAGCCTGCCGCTGGAGTGACCCAATTTGGCGGGACAATTCCTTGACGATATCGCCCACGCGGATGAGGTTCGACTCGGTGGCCTCGAGTTTGCGCAGGGCCTCTTTTTTCTGGGACTTGAAGCGGGTGATGCCGGCGGCTTCCTCGAAAACTTCCCGCCGGTCGTCCGGTTTGGCGGAGAGGATCTTGTCGATTTTCCCCTGCTCCATGATGGAGTAGGCCGAGCGTCCGATGCCGGTATCCATGAAAAGGTTGTGGATATCCTTCAGGCGGCAGGGCGTTTTATTGATCTCGTATTCACTCCGACCGTCGCGGAAGACGCGCCGGGTGATGCGGACCTCGTGGAAATCGGTGCCGAGTTCCTTCTCGCACTCGGCGAAGTGCATAGTGACCTCCGCCATGCCCAGGGCGCGGCGGCTGTCGGTACCGCTGAAAATGACATCCTGCATATTGCCGCCGCGGAGGGCCTTGGCCGACTGCTCGCCCAAAACCCATCGGATGGAGTCGAGCACATTGCTCTTCCCGCAGCCATTCGGGCCCACAATCGCGGTCACCCCGCGGTCAAAACTGATTTTCGTGGGCTCGGCAAACGACTTAAACCCCACCACCTCGAGCGATTGCAAATACATCGTCCCATTAAACGTCGGAGGTAGGACGGTGCAAGTAAAACCCACAACTAATAGTGGTCCATTGTGAATAACCCCCCGACCCAGAGTGGTGGCAATCTGTAAGTCGATCTTATACTGGCAACCATTTTACGCGTGACGCCCACGTCAATCCACCTAAGATGCTCAGCATGCGCGTCTTAGTTACGGGAGGAGCAGGATTCATCGGGTCGCATGTTTTGCAAAAACTGCAGGCCCAGGGTCATGAGACGGCCCTGATGGATGAATTCAATGACTTTTACGATCCGGCAATCAAGCGGGCCAATGCCGCCCTGACTGGAGCCCGGCAGTATGCAGCGGATATCCGTCAGGAGCGGGATGTGAACCGGGTGCTGGAGGATTTTCGTCCGGAGGCCCTCATCCACCTGGCCGCACGGGCCGGGGTCCGGCCTTCGCTCGAAGAACCCCAGCTTTACATCGACACCAACGTCACCGGTACCCTCAATCTCCTCCAAGGCATGAAGGCCCATGGCATCCGCCGCATGGTCTTCGGTTCCTCCAGTTCCGTTTACGGTTGCAACACCAAGGTGCCTTTTTCCGAAGAGGACCCGATCTCCCGCACCATCTCGCCTTACGCCGCCACCAAGGTCGCGGGCGAGCACCTCTGCACGGTTTTCAGCCATTTGTACGATCTCGACATCGTGGCCCTCCGCTTTTTCACCGTCTACGGTCCCCGCCAACGGCCCGATCTGGCCATCCACAAGTTCACCCGGGCCATTTGGGAGGGCAAATCCATCGACCAGTTCGGCGACGGCTCGACCCGGCGAGACTACACCTACGTCGACGATATTGTGGACGGCGTGACCAAGGCCCTGCACCACCCGGTCCGGGGCTACGATGTCTTCAACCTGGGCGAAAGCCGCACGGTCGAATTGCGCGAACTCATCCGCCTGATTGAGACCGCGCTCGGTCGCAAAGCGCAGATCTGCCACAAGCCCGAGCAACCGGGCGACGTCCCCATCACCTTTGCCAACATCGACAAATCGCGCCGCGTGCTAGGCTACGATCCGCACATCCAGATCGAAGAAGGCATCACCCGCTTTGTCGATTGGTTCAAGAAAACCCAGACAGGACCGGCATGAAAGCGGCCCTGCCCCTGTTGCGCGACCTGATCAGGATTCCAAGTGTGAATCCGTCAGGCGATCCGGGGGTGGACAACCCGGGTGAGGCCGCCCTCGCCCTTTTCCTCAAAGACCGGCTCGAGCGTCTGGGCGCACGCGCACGCCTCCAATCCGTCCTTCCCGGCCGCCCCAATGTCATCGGCGTCTTCCGCCCGGATGGGAAGATCCACACCCGCATCCTGCTGGCCCCGCACACCGACACCGTCAGCGTGGTGGGAATGACCGTCAAACCCTTCGACCCCGTGGTCCGCAACGGTCGCGTCCATGGACGTGGCGCCAGCGACACCAAGGGCCCGATGGCGGCCATGCTGACCGCCCTGGCCCGGGTGACCCGTTCCAGGGAATGGAAAAAATCCGGGGTGGAATTCACCTTTGCCGGCTTGATGGGGGAAGAGGCCGGCAACGACGGGGCCCATGCCTGGGCCCGGGTCTGCCCGAAATACGACCTGGTCATCGTTGGCGAACCGACGGAAATGAAAGTGGTGCATGCCCACAAGGGAGCGCTCTGGCTGAAATTGAAAACCCGAGGCCGGGCCCGCCACGCTTCGCTTTCGACCGCCGACGACAATGCCCTTTATCATCTCATTCCCGCCCTGGAGTATTTCCGCGATTCTTTACCGGCGCAACTGGACCGGATGGTCCATCCGGTGCTCGGGCGTCCCAGTGCCCAGATCACCGTGCTCAAAGCCGGAACCAAGGTCAACATCAGCCCGGAATTCGCCGAGGCCCTGGCCGATATCCGCACCGTCCCGGGCATGAAGGGCAAATCCTTCACCGCCCATCTCCGCAGGGAGCTTCCCGATCCCATTGTTCTGGAAATCACGGGCGAGTCCCAGCCCCTCGACACCGACCCGGGGGACCCACGGGTGGCCCGGCTCATCCGTCTGCTCCGGGGTCCGGCCACGGCCCCCTGGTTTTGCGATGCCGGGATTTTCTCGGCCGCGGGCATGCCCGCGGTGGCCGCCGGCCCGGGCTCGATCCGCCAAGCCCATACCGCCGACGAATGGATTTCCGTCAAAGCCCTGGAAGAGGGCACCGACCAGATGACGCGAGCGCTGGCCGCCTTCTGCAGTTCCTGATCCCCCGGCCGATCAACCGGGCGGCAATTGGAGGAGTCAAGATCAATACTTCAGTCGTTCTTCGTAATTCTCGTTGAACTGCCGTTCCACCCCGCGCTCGTAGCGCGCATCATCCTCCGGTTCACCACGCCTCGCGGCGCATCCGGAGAGGAGGACAAGGGCAAGCAAACCCATCAAGGCAACCGCGGCAAGGTTTCGGTCTGATTTCATGGGATGTGTTCCAGTAGCTCCTGCAAAACGCGGTGGGCCGGACGGTTGGTGTCGAGGGTGGTGATCTTGTCACCGAATACCTCGCGCATGCCGGGCAGGGCTGCGCGGTAAACCTGCAGACGCGTCCGGACAATCTCCTCGCTGGCATCGTCGGCCCGCCCTTCCTTGACGGCACGACCGCGGATGCGATGGAAGATTTCCTCGTCGGTGCAGAGAAATTCAAAGGTCACCAGGACATCCATCTGCTCGGCAACCACACGGGCCTGGGCGGGGGTGCGTGGCACACCGTCGAGGACCAGGATTTGCTGGTCGGGTTGGTAGGTGCCCCCGGCGAGAAGCGACTTCATACAATCGTCAAAAAGGCGTAATGCGATCGCATCAGGCACCAGCAGCCCGCGGGATGTTTTCTGGAACATGTCCTGCATCAGGTCGCGCTCGGCTTGGTCACGCGACACGCGGGTTCGGAAAGCATGGCCCATGGAAAAGTGAAGAAACCCGGGCAGCAGGCCCAGCACCTTGCCGAAGGTGCCCTTGCCCGAGGCGGGCGGGCCGATGAGAACAATGGCGCGTGCTTTCATGGGTTGGGCGCGGAAGTTGGAGTGGGGGCAGGGTTGGGAATGGATGCCGCCGCAGGTTCGAGGTATCTTTCCATCCCGGGAAACTGGGCCGCGTTTTCACCTGCCTGGTAACGCTTGACCAACTCGCGCTCGATTTGCTCCTGGGCGCGCATATCCCAGCGGGCGTATTCGTCCTTGAGTTCCCCGTATTGGCGCTTGTTGGTGTTGCGGTCGAGCCGGTCCCCTTTTTCCTGGAGGTAGCGGCTGTTTTTCTCCTGCAACCCCGCGCGGAGTTCTTGCAAGCGCGAGGTGCGCTCATAGGGAATACTGGCGATCGGATTGGGGTTTTCTTTCAAGGTTGAGCAGGAGGAAACGCCGAATAGCAGGGGGAAAAGCATCAGAACCGAGAAGCGCATAGACTCTTTATGGCACATCCGGGATGTTTGAAAAGCCCGGCAAGCACCCAGCAGCTCAGGAGCGGGCCAAGGTCAGCAGGAGCAGCAGGAACCGGAGCGTCCAACCGGCCGTGCGGATCCAGTTCGTGGCGATCAAACGGGCCGCCACCGCGGGGTCGAATCCCCGGGCGAGACGGTGATGGGCCGGAATGGAAAAAAACACCGTTGTCCCCCAGATCAACACCAGTAACGCCAGTCCGGCCAGGATGTCAGGTCTCTCCAAACGAGACGGAACCAGCGCCACCGCGAGAATCGCGCAGGCGGTTTCACCCAGGATGGGCGGGCCCACCACCATGCCGGTCATGCCCGTGTGGCGGTCATGGAAGCCCCGCCAATGGTCCTCCCGCACGCGAACGAAGGACGGGTAGTGCACCAACTGCACATACCAGATGATGCCGAACATGGTCGCCGTACAAGCGAACTGCAAGAGATCAAGCAGTCGGCAAAGGGTCGCGGTTTCCGGGCTCATGCCTTGAAATCACGGCCGCAAAACTGGAGCGCCCCGATGAAGAGGAAGGAAGCGTTGATGCCGCCGAGGTAGAACACGGACTCAAGGATGCGCCAGGCGTCGATATGCGGGTCGAAGAGGTGGACCCAGACCGACATGTGGTAGGTCAGCAGCCAGCCATGGATACTGGAAAAGAACGGCATCAACTGGAGCACCATGTCGAGGAAGAGCAGGGTCAGAGCGACAATGCTGGCCGCGGCCGGCTTCATGTTGAAGCAGGAGAAACAGAAGGCCATCACCGTGATGGTCAGGGTGAGATAAGACAACAAGCCGGTGGCGAGAGCATAACGCCACAGGGCTTCTCCCGGACCGAACAGTCCGAAGACCCCCTGGAGCGGGGCATAGACAAAGAGGTTCCCCATGCCCTCATAGGCCACCCCGACGATGAGGGACGTGGTGGTGATGAAGACCATGAGCACGGCGGTGTAGACCGCGCAGGCGGCGAACTTGACCCCAATGACACGCAGGCGCGACACCGGCCGGCTGAGGATCATGCGCAAGGTGCCATCCTCCACTTCCTTGGCCACCACATCCCCGGCGATGAGTGAGAGGTAGAGCGAACCGAGGAAAAAGATGGTGTTGGTCATCATCAGGAAGGCGAGGGTCATGCCGGAGTAGTAGTCCTGGAAGAGGAAACCGCTGCCTTCGAGCGTCCGGGCGATCGCGCGCTGGGCACTGGGGAGCTGGAGCAGACCGAGGATGGCGATCTCGGTCGCGAGGAAGGCCCCGAAGCCGATGTAGGTCCGCTTGCGGGAAAAAAGCTTGGTCAGCTCCCCGGTGAATTGCCGCCACAGGAGTTTCATGCCCCCTCCTTGCGCCCGTGGATTTGGCGCAGGTAAAAGTCCTCCAGATCGGCCTCTTTCTCACCAAGATGCTCCAGATGGTGGCCCGCCTCCACCAGTACCCGGGCACAGTCGGCCAGGGATACCCCCTGCACGAGGACATGACCGCCCGGCGCCTGGGCCAACATGTTCTTTTCCACCAGGAGAGAAAGCGAGACAGTGGTACGGTCGGTGCGGATGTCGACCTGGCCGGCGACGTGGCCCAAGGCGCGCCAGTCCCCGGCGAAGACGAGACGTCCTTGACGGAGAATGGCCAGCTCACGGCAAAGGCGCCGGACTTCGTCTAGCTGGTGGGAACACAGCAGGATGGTCATCCCTTCCTCGCGGTTCAGCCGCAGAACCATCTCACGCATCTCGGCAATGCCCTCCGGGTCGAGCCCGTCACCGGGTTCATCCAGGATGAGGAAATCCGGGTCCGGAAGGAGGGCCTGGGCCAGGGCCAACCGCTGGCGCATACCGTGCGAATACTTGCCGACCGGGTCATCGATGCGCCCGATCAACCCGACCTTGGCGATGATGGCATCAAGGGCCGAAGGCGGACAGATGGCGGAGTAGGCCGTGAATATTTCCAAGTTACGGCGACCGCTGAGGTATTCGTAAAAGCAGGGGGTTTCGAAGATGGCCCCGACCCGGGCCAGGGCCTGTTGGCGCGAGCGGAAGACATCGTGGCCGGCCACCCGGAGGATTCCCGCATCGGGGTGGATCTGGCCCAGGACCGCCCCGATGGTGGTGCTTTTCCCGGCGCCGTTGTGGCCGAGGAGGCCGTAGAGCGAACCCCGGGGCACCTGGAACGAAACGTCCTGAACGGCCATGCGCTCGCCGAAACGCTTGCCCAATCCGGAGATTTCCAACATGGGTTCAGCGGCTGGCACGGACACTCCCGTCTGCGTATAGGATGTTGCTGGTGCGGCCCCGGTCGTGGAAGGCCTCTTTGTCGACCACCAGCGGGATCTGGGAAAGGCTCGACTGATTGGTCAGAGGAAATTCCAAACCGGGAAGGCGCAGGTTCTTGCTTCCATCGGGTTGGATAACGGGAAGATAGTTCCAGAAGTAACTGCAGCCGGTTGTCTCAAAAAGCTTTTTGGCATCGCCCGGGCAACGGAAAACGGCCGCCTCCCCTCCCGTGTAGGGCAATAGGACGGTGTCGAGGACGGGCACGTTTTCGGAAAGACTGTGACGCCCGGCGACGATATCGGGCAATTGCTGTTCGTGATCGGCGGCAAAGGCCTGGAGGGCCAGACCGATCTGCCGCAGGTTGGAAACACACTGGGTGGCACGGGCACGCTCCCCGGCGGCACCCAAGGCCGCCAACCCCAGCAGCGCCAGGATGGACAGCACAGTGAGGGCCGCGAGCAGTTCCACCAAAGTGAATCCTTTGCGGCGAGGAGGCGGGGTGGATTCTGCCTTCACGGGTGACGGTAGGAACGGAGGTTCTGCTGGATCTGCTCGATGACCGGGGCCAGGTCGAGTTTGGTTTCGGCGGAGGCCGTTTTGAGGTAACTTTGGAAACCTTGTTCGACCACCTGTTGCAAGGTACCGTCCTCGATCCGGGCCTGGGTGCGGGACCAATCGGCTCCGCGCGCCATGTCGTCGGCTTTGCGAAGATCGTCCAAGGCGCGCTCAACCGCGGCTTTGCGCTCGGTGGGCTCCATTTTATTGAAGACTTCAAGTATCTGGTTGAATCCCTGCGGCAGAGTGGCATCCAGGAAAGCCCGGCGCTCGACGTCGCTCATGGCTTCAAACGTGCCGTCCAAACCCCGGGCCAGGGCCAGTTGGCGCCGTTCTTCAAATGATAGGCGGTTGACGGTCGAAGCCAGATCCGCGAGGTAACCCGGGCGGTCTTGGGGGGGGAGCGAGGCCAGAGGCTGGGCAGCGGTGCGATCGATGATGGCTTGGGCGGTGGCCTTCCGGGTTTGGGCCGTGGTTTTGAGTCCCCAAAAAACGCCCCAGATGACGACCAAACCCAGCACGCCCAGAATCCATCCTTTGATTTTCACACCCCACGGATACGCCTGTTTGCCCGCTTTGCAAAGAAATCGCCCTGTGGCCCCCTTGACGAAAAGCCCGCGTTGGATACCTTGAGCGCGTATGAACAAAATCCTCCTCCTCCTCACCGGTATCGCGTTCGTTTCCCTCTCCACCGTCCAAGCGGGCGGAAGTGGATGCTCGGGCTGCGGCGACAAAGACAAAAAAGAAGAAACCAAAAAAGAAGACGGCAAGAAGTCCTGATCTGCTGGTATCTTCTTCACACAAAAAAACCCTCCCTTGAACGGGAGGGTTTTTTTGTGCCTACCGTTCATCCGGTCGGCCTTAGAGCATTTTGCATTTAATTAGCTTCGTAAAAGCTGTACAGTGTTGGTGGTATCCCGTAGAAGATTGGGATGAAATCCTACAGTGCTGATTTGCGGGCCAAGATTATCAAGCGTCGTTCCAAGGGGGCGAGTGCGGCGG